>JBFYWX010000273.1:0-3803 GCA_041310825.1 Desulfobacteraceae bacterium
GCGTTGCAGACGAACTTGGCCTGGTCGACGTGCCAGGGGATGATGTCGATTTTCTCGCCCCTGAGCTCCTGGACGACGCTTTGGACGCGGCTGCCCTTCATGCCGACACAGGCGCCCACCGGGTCGATGTCCGAGTTGTTCGAAGCGACGGCGATTTTGGCCCGCACGCCCGGCTCGCGGGCGGCCCCCATGATGGAGACGATGCCTTCGCTGATCTCCGGCACCTCCGTGCGAAACAGGGTCATCAGGAAATTCGGGTGGGTCCGGGACATCACCACTTGAGGCCCGCGCGACTCCTGCATGACCTCGAGGATCATGGCCCGGATGCGGTCGCCGCGGCGGTAGCTCTCCTTGGGCACCTGCTCGCGCAGCGGCACCACCCCCTCGGTCTGGCCGAGGTTCACGATGATTTCCCCGCGGTCGATCCGTTGGACGATGCCGTTGATGATCTCCCCCCGGCGGTCGATGAAGCTGGCGTAGACCGCATCCTTTTCGGCGTCCTTCAACTTCTGGATGATGACCTGCTTGGCCGACTGGGCTGCGATCCGCCCGAAGGTGGTGGTGTCCATTTTGGTGCCGAGGCTGTCCCCGATCTCGCACTCCGCGTCGAGCTGGCGGCCCTCCGCGAAGCTGATCTGGAGCATGGGGTCTTCGACCACCTCGGCCACCTCTTTGAACTGGAAGACTTCGAGATCCCCGGTCTCCTCGCTGTATTTGACTTCGATGTCGATTTTGGGACCGTATTTTTTCCGGGCGGCGGACTTCAAGGCCTCTTCCAGCGCCTTGATGAGCACTTGCCGATCAATGCCCTTGTCCCGGCTGACCTGTTCAACGACCCGTTTGATTTCCGAAATCAGCATGGGGTTTCTCCGTGTAGTTGACGAGCTGTGCCTTTGAGATATCCTCGATCGGGACGGCCACGGTGCCCGGGCCCTTGGCCAGGATGACGGCGCGGCCGGATACCCCCGCCAGAATACCGGTGAACGTCCGTTGCCCGTCGATCGGGCGCAGGGTCCTGATTCGGGCCGGATGCCCCTTGAAGCGCTCGAAATCCCGCTCCCGCGACAGCGGCCGGTTGACGCCGGGGGATGACACCTCCAGGTGATAGCGCCCGAGGTCGGGCAGGTGCACGTCCAGCACGTCCCCCAGTTCGCGGCTGACTGCGGCGCAGTCCTCGAGCGTGACCCCGCCCTCCTTGTCGATGAAAAGCCGCAGGACACGGCCGCCCCGGTCGCGCAGGAATTCGATGTGGACGAGCTCCAGGCCCTGGGCGTCGCACAGGGCCTCGGCCAGCGCCTGCACCCGGGTGACGACGGTGCGTTCGTCCGCCGGGACCTCCGGCGGGGAGGCGGCGGCCGGCCGGCGGCGGCCGGTGGGTGGCTTCGGTCTGACCATGTCCTTAGGCCTGCGTCATCAATGGGTCCGGCAAATAAAAAACGGGCGTAACGCCCGTTTCCTCAAGTTCAGGTGGACCGTGTGGCTTGGAGCTTACAACATCATCCGCTCATGCCAGAATCATGGTTGCATCCTGTCGCGTCACATAACGTCCGCCTCAAACCTTCGAGCAAAACGGATAAAACCTGGATGGAGCGGGCAACGAGATTCGAACTCGCGACACCAAGCTTGGGAAGCTTGTACTCTACCAGCTGAGCTATGCCCGCTCACCCAAGGTAGACTATCTACGCCAAGCCCCGGGCATTGTCAATAAGTTTTTTACAAGCAATCTCGATGCGTTCCTGCAGCTCCCGGCGGCGGGTCCAGCCTCAGCCAAGGAGGTCCCGCAAGGCCGTCAGCTCCGCCCGCAGCTCGGAGAGCAGCTGCCGGGGGTCCTTTTCCAGGCGTTCTTCCGTCGACCGCAGGTGCCGCCGGGCGCCTTCGATGGTGAATTTGCGGCCGTAGAGCAGGCGTTTGACCTTCAGGATCAGCTCCACGTCCCGCCGGGTGTAGAGCCGCTGGCCGGAGTCGGTCCGCCGGGGCTTGAGGCGTGGGAACTCGGATTCCCAGAACCGCAGCACGTGGGCCGGGACCCCGGCCAGTGCACTCACCTCGCCGATTTTGAAGTAAAGCTTGTCGGGCAGGGGGGGGGACGGGCTCGACGGGGTTGGCGTGCTCATAGGGACCCCTCGCCGCCGCCGGTGTCAGCCCGGCAGCGATGCGTGGAAGTGGGCCAGCAACCGCTCCGTGAGGGTGTGGTGCACCTCGCGGACGTCCTCCTCTTCCAGGGTTTTTTCGGGCGAGCGATAGGTCAGGCGGAACGATAGGCTCTTCTTGCCCGCCGGGATCGGGTCGCCTGCGAAAACGTCGAACAGGTGGATGCTCTCGAGCAGATCGCGCTTGAATGCGCGGGCCGCTTCCAGGACCTCCCGGGCTTCCACCCCTTGATCCAGGATCAGGGTGATGTCCCGGACCAGGGCGGGGAAGCGGGGGATCCGCATCCGATATCTGGTTTCCGACAGTGCCGCCTGGAGATGGTCGGCATCGAGCTCGAAGATGAAAGCGGTCTGCTTGAGATTAAAGGCATTGGCGACTTCCGGGTCGATCTCGCCGATGATCCCGAGCGGCCGGTTCCCCGCCTGAATGCGGGCCGAGGCGCCGGGGCGGGTGTAGCAACAGGCCGCATCGGGCAGCCGGGTGAAGGCGACCTCCTCGAGCTTCAAGGCGGCCAGCATCGATTCCATGGCCCCCTTGAGATCGAAGAAATCACAGGCCGTCTCCTTGCCGTGCCAGGAAAGGGGCGCGCGGGCCCCGGACCACAGCCCGGCGATGATTTCCGGCTCGGCGGGAAGCTCGGACCCATCGGCGGCGATGAAGACTTTGCCGATTTCGAAGACCTTCACGTTTTTGACCTGTTGAAAAAGGTTGAACCGCAGGGTCTCGAGCAGGCCGGGAATGAGCGAGGAGCGCATGGCCGACTGCTCTTCGGTCAACGGGTTCAAGAGCGCTACGGTGCGGCGGCGGGGGTCGCCGTCCGGCAGCCGCAACCGGTCGGCCGATTGCGCGTGGCCGAAGCTGTAGGTGATGATCTCGGCAAACCCGAACCCCGCGAGCAGGCTCTGGAGCCGTCGGCGCAGGTTCAGCCGCGGGGCCGGCGGCCGCTCACCGGCCGGGATGGGGGGGTAGGTCGTGGGGATGGCGTCAAACCCGGAGAGCCGGGCGACCTCCTCGATAAGGTCCTCGGGCCGGGTCACATCCACGCGGAACGAGGGAGGGGTCACCAGAAGCTTGTCACGCTCCGGAGCGGCTTCAGTCGTGAACTCGATGGACGACAGGAGCCGGGCGATCTTGGGTTTGCCGACCGGGATGCCGAGCATCTCGCGCGTGCGGCGGACGCTCAGCCCGATGGGCCGGGGCGACCAGGGCCGCGGGTGGGCGTCGATCACCCCGCCCACGATGGTGCCGGCGCTCACCTCGGCCATCAGGGCGGCGGCCCGGGTGGCGGCCCGGACGGCGCCCTGCGGGTCCACTCCGCGTTCGAAGCGCCGGGAGGCGTCGGTGGAGAGGCCCAGTTTCTTGGAGGTTTTACGGACGCTGATCGGATCGAACCAGGCGCTTTCGATCAGCACCCGCGAGGTGGTCGCTTCGATTTCCGAATTGAGTCCGCCCATGACACCGGCCACCGCCACCGGTTTCTCGCCGTCGCAGATCATGAGCATCTCGGGGTCGAGCGGGCGCAGGCGGCCGTCCAGAGTGACAAAGGTGTCCCCGGCGGCGGCGGTGCGGACGACGATGCGCTGCCCGGCCAGCCGGTCGAGGTCGAAGGCGTGCAGGGGCTGGCCCCACTCCATCATGACGAAATTGGTCAC
>JBFYWX010000282.1:0-4357 GCA_041310825.1 Desulfobacteraceae bacterium
GCAGCCTTCTTTTGACGTTCATCTCGGGTTTTCGGGGAGGTTCCGGTCCGTATCGAATGGCCCCCTGGCAGGCCCCGTTTCACAGTCCGCCGGGCGGCCGGCGTGGGCCGACACTTAAACGAAAGGCAATTCACCCGGGACAGTGCGCACCGGCCAGCCCCCCAGCGAATCAAAACCCCATTCAGCGAGGATAATTCACCATGACCGCCAAAGATCTTGTTGCGACTCCGTTGACCTATCTTGACAAGGCCCTAGGCAAGCTTCGGGACCTGGGACTGATGCCCGAGAAACCCGAAGAGATGCCCGTCATCGCCCTGATCAACCAGATCAGCGACCTGGACGAGGAAAAGGCCGTCGCCATCGCCAGGACCCTCAACCACACCAAGGTGTACAACGACATCGTGCGCGAGCAGATCGCCTCCATGAGCGTGGGCGAGCGCTCCGAGGATATTACCGACGCCTTCGACAGCATCCGCGAAGACGCCCAGAAAATGGTGACCCAACTCGACGACGGCAGGATCGACACCCTTGAGCGCCTCCAGGGCCTGTGGATGAAGGTCACCCGGGGGGACATCCCCAGCCGCTTCAGGAAGATCAAGGCCAGCTATATGGCTGTAGCCGGCGACAGCAAGGAGCAGATCCAGCGGGAGAACATCATCCTGGATTCCTACCGGGATTTCCGCGGGGCGCTCAAGGAGGCCCAGGTGCTGGCGCTTCAGGTGCTCAAGAAAGCCGAGTCGGAGCTGGAAGCGGCCAAAGGTCGCCTGGAGGCGGCATCCAAGGCACTCGAGGCCGCGGCCGGCGGCGACGGTGAGACCGTCGCCAAGCTGGAGTTGGCCCGCGACCAAAGCCTGCGGGAACTCCAGGAGGAGGACAAGCGCTACCAGATCGCCAAAGACCTCGCCGAGAACCTGTCGGTCAGCTACAACACCACCGAGGTCATCATGGCCCGCCTGCTGCAGTCCAGCGAGGTCAAAGAGCGAGTCTACTCCCAGGCCGTCTCCTTCTTCGGCACCAACGAAACCGTGTTCACCGCCTTGAACGCCTCCTTCACGAGCCTCCAGGGGCTTCACGAGAGCACCCGCACCTTGAACGCCATGAAGGAGGGCATCAACAGGAGCCTCGAAACCCTCTCCGAGGTCGGCGGCAAAGTCCAGGAGGACGCCCTCAAGGCCGGGTACGGCCCCACCATCAAAGCCGAGAGCGTCAAGAAGCTGCTGGAATCCGTAATCAACTTCCAGGAAAAATCCCGCTCCCTGATCGAGGAGATGCGCGAGCTGAGCCGCCGCAACGAGGCGGAAATCCGCCAGGCGGTCGAAGCCGGCAAGCGCCGCATGGTCGAGCTGACCCGCTCCGGAAGGCTTTTGACCCATGAGTGACGTCGGTAACAACCAGAAAACCGACCTGAATGACGTCATGCTGGCCATGGACGTGGTGGACACCCTGCGCCACGCGGAGGCGGTGCTCGCGCGCGAACTGGGCCGCGAGGACCAGGACCGCGAGCTGGTGGAGAAGGTCAAAAAGATCTACGCCGCCCAGGGCATCGAAGTCTCCGAGGCCGTCGTCGCCGAAGGGGTTGCGGCCCTGCGCGAGGAGCGCTTCGTCTACCGTCCGCCCGCACCGGGGTTCCAGCACTGGCTCGCGAAGCTCTATGTCAAACGGGGCGCCTGGGCCAAGCGCGGCCTGCTCGCTCTGGCGGCGCTGGTCGCCGGCTATGCGGTCTACCAGTTCGTGGTTGTCGCCCCCCGGTCCCGCAGCAGCGCAAAGGCCGTCCAGTCCCTGAAGCTCGAGATGGGCCGGCAGCAGGACCTGATCCAGGTGGCCCGGATTCGCGCTGCCGCCCTGAAGGGCGCCCTGGGGGATGCGGTCGCCAAGACCCCGCCAAATACTGGCGCCGGCCCCAAGCAAATGGCCGGTGATGCCCGGCGCAGCCTGGCCGCAGCGGACGAAAAGATCGCATCTTTGGTGGGATTGCCCGTGAATGCGGATCTGGATGAGGCCGACCGCGGGGACCAAAGCGGAGCGCTCAGAGGCCGCCTGGCCCAGCGCGCGGAACTGATCGCGGGGCTCGAAGGCAACCTGGCGGCGGCCGAAAAGGCGGTGGCCGCGATCGCCGAAGTAGGAGACTTGCCCGGGAAGCTTGCGACCCAGCGCGACAGCATCCTCCGGGAAGCCCGACCCGCCGAAGCCCGGCAGCAGGCCGAAGCCCTCTATGCCGACGCCCTCGCCGCGTTGAACCGCGGCGATCTCGAGGGCGCCCGGCAGGGCTCCCAGGGGCTCCAGCAGTTCTACGGCCAACTGGTGCAGGAATACGAACTGCGGATCGTGTCGCGGCCGGGCGAGCCCAGCGGTGTGTGGCGCGAACCCGATGACCAGCCGGGAGCCCGCAACTATTACCTGATCGTCGAGGCCGTGACGCCCCGGGGCGAGATCCTGACCGTGCCCGTGACGAGCGAAGAGGACGGGAAAACCCGGAAGGTCGCGAAGTGGGGGATGCGGGTGGCTGCCGAGGTCTTCGAGGCGGTGCGCCGCGACAAGCAGGACGACGGCATCGTCGGCAATAGGCGCTTCGGGGTCAAAAAGCGCGGCGATCTGCTGCCGGCCTACCTGATGCGAACTACAGGCGGGGCCATCACCGAGTGGTAGGAGGCGTTCACGATGATAGCGGGCAGGGACATGCTGCAGGAAATCGACCAGCACATTGATCGGGCCAATTCGGAAATTGAAAGCGCCGGCGGCCATCTCGAGGGGTTGACCCGCGAGTTGAACGCGGTCCGCCTCGACACGGCCGAACACTTCCGGCAGCTCGCGCGCTACCGCCTGGACGACCTCAAAGCCGAGCGTTTGATCGGGCACTTGGACGACGTGGACCGGATTGCCTTGGCCCTTCTGGAAAAGCACCGCGAGGCGAAGGCCTCGCTGAGCGATCGGATCGCAGCCGTCCAGGAGCGGCAGCGGACCTTGGAGAAGCAGCGAAAAACGCTTCAGGACGCGCGCGATGCGGCGGGCGAGGCCCTGGAAGAGCGTTTGAAGCAGGTTCGGGCCCGGATAGGGGCGACCGAGGCCTATCAACAGCAGAAGGCAAGGGCCGACAGTGCCGCCGATGTGGCCCGCAAAGCCGACGAAAAGGCCGCCCAGTCGGAAAATGACCGCTCTGAAAAGGGTCGCCCCTACGAGGCGGACAGTCTTTTCAAGTACCTGTGGGACCGCCGCTTCTTCACCCCGGACTACTGGGCCAACCCCCTCTTGCGCCTGCTCGACGGCTGGGTGGCGCGCCTGATCGATTTCCGCAAAAACCGGGTCAACTACCACATGCTGGTGGAGATTCCCGTCCGCATGAGGGCGCACGCCACCAAGGTCGCCCAAACGGCCGATCTTGAAATCCAGGCCCTCGAGACCATCGAACGGCAGGCGGCCGAGGCCGACGGCGTACCCGCGCTCCAGAAACGGCTGGACCAGGCGGAAGAACAGGTCCACGCCCTGGACGGGGAGATTGAGCAGGAAGAGGAGCGCCACCGGCAACTTCTCGAGGAACGTGAACAACTCGACGCCGGCGAGGACGGTCATTCCAAGCAGGCCTTCGAGCTGATCCTAACGGAGCTTCAACGCGAGGAGCTCTCCGAGCTTTACCGGCAGGCGAGATCGACGCCCCGGCCCGAAGACGACGCGCTCGTCGCCCGGATCGGCCAGGCCAGGGAGCGGGTCCGGGAGATCGATGCCGACATCCGCGCCGCCAACGTTGCCGTCACCGAGCGCCGCAAAGCCCTGGCCGAGCTGGAGGCGCTTCGCCGGCGGTTTCGGCAAAACAGTTACGACGCCTATAACTCCGGTTTTCCTTCGGACTTTGCGATGTCCGTCCTCCTGGGTCAGATCCTGGGCGGGGTGATGGGCTCCGACCGGGCCTGGCAGGAGATCGGCCGCAACCAACGCAGCCGAGGCAGCAGGGGATTCGGAGGCTTCGGCGGCCCCACCAGGGGCGGCGGCAGCGGTGGGTTCCGGACCGGCGGCGGTTTCGGCGGCGGGGGATTCCGAACCAGAGGCGGTTTTTGACCGGCGCAGCTATCGATCCAGTTTATTTTACCCCAAACGACACAGGAGGCCAGCATGTTCAATTTCAGCGATCTTATCGGTACCCTGATTCAGCAGGGGGGCATGTCCAGCTCCACGAACCAGCGGCTGCAAAACGCCCTTGGCGCCGGCGGCGCTGCGTCCGGCGGCGGTCTGTCCGAACTCCTGAAGAGCACCGGAGGACTCGGCAGCGCCCTTTCAGGCCTTCTCGGCGGCAGCGGCGGGAGCGGCGGCATCGGCGGCATGCTCTCCGAGGTTTTCGGTGAGGCGGAGCGCGCTTTGGGGGGCA
>JBFYWX010000297.1:0-3034 GCA_041310825.1 Desulfobacteraceae bacterium
TGTGCTATTGGGCCAATCGTGAGCTCGGCATGCGCGTGGTGGAGCTGGCCCGGCGGCTCAAGTTTGCCCAACCCACGGTGACACAGTCCGTCGCCCACGGAGAAAAGATAGTCTCCGAGAAAGGCATGCAAATAGAAAAAGAATTGAAATAGTAAAACAAAGAACGTCCCACATATCCCGCCAAAAGTATGAGAATGGCACGGCCTTGCCGGTTGAATTGACACTGAATGGCAATCCCACGGCAGGAATCCCAGGCTTTCCGTGGAATGGCGGCGCTGTGGATATCCAGGCTTCAATCAATGGCGGCAATTTTCTCGTCACTTACGATGGGCACGGAAGTCCTACGAGTTGGTCGCGTCCCGGCTTCAACACAGTTTGAGCCGGGCGTCGAGCTTCTCCAGCATGTCCACCGAGAGCATGTGGTCGCGCAGGAGCATCAGGTCCGGTTTGCTGCGATTGCCGGTCAGCAGGGCGGCAAAGTCCATGGTTTCGCCGCCGTGAAATTCGGTGCGGTCGACTACGATGTGGGCTGCGGAGACATAGCGGTCCGAGGAGAGGAGCCCCCAGTAAAGGCCGGCCAACAGGATCAAACCCCAGGCCGCCTTGAACGAATGTCGCCGAAAGAATCGAATCATGATTTCAAGGAGTCAGCGTAGGCGCGCGCTGCCTCGCCCACCGCATCGAACCAGTGCGCCTGCCCCTGGTGCAGCCAGATCCCGGCCGAGCAGAACTGCTTCAGCGTTTTTTCACTATGGGAGACCATGATCAGCCCCGCCCGGTCGGCCAGCGACTGAAAGGCCTGCTGGGCTTTTTTTTTAAACGCGGCATCGCCCACCGCCGTCAGCTCATCGACGAGATAGACCTCGAAGTCGAATGCCAGCGAGAGCGCGAAGTTGAGGCGCGCCTTCATGCCCGAGGAGTAGGTCCTGACCGGTTCGTCGAAGGCATCCCCCAGCTCGCAGAAGTCGTGGATGAAGGCCAGGCGCTCGCCGATCTCCTCGTCCCGGCCGTGCAGCCGGCACAGGAATTTGGCATTCTGGCGCCCGGTCATCGACCCGTGTTGCCCACTCGAGAGCCCCAGGGGCCAGGAGACCCGGCACTGCCGCCTGACCCGCCCCTTGCTCGGCTCGTCGATCCCGCGCCGATCAGCCGCAGGAGCGTCGTCTTGCCCGCCCCGTTTGCCCCCATCAGCCCAACGTTGCACTGCTTGGGGATCGTGAGCGAGATCCCGGTCAGCACCCACTTGCCGGGGCCGTTATGGGTGCGGTAGCGCTTGTGGACGTCCTCGAGCACGATCATAGCTCAGCCAGCCTTTTTGCGAAGCGGACGTGCAATGCGAGGCCCAAAAATACGGCGATCTGCCCGAAGGCGGCCAGAAAAGCCAGGCTGGTCTGGGGCGGCACCTGGTACTGAAAGAAAAACCCCGCCCGCACGGATTCCACCCCGTGGACGAAGGGGTTCAGCATCACCCACTCCCGGTAGGGCTGGGGAATCAACATGGCCGGGTACACAACGCAGGAGGCCAGATGCAGGGGCCGGTTCAGCATGCGGACGACTTTTCCGATTTCCGGGACCAGAAAAGAGGCGACCGAGAAAAGCAGCCCCAATCCCAGACCCGCCTGCCACATGAGGCCGAACGCCAGCATCACGCGCAACGGATCGTGGGGCAGCACCTGGAAGCTTATCAGTCCGGCGCCCGAGAGCACGATGATCACGACAATGATGAGCAGAAAACCCTCGAGGGCCGCCCGCACGAGCACCGTGTCCACCGGGTGAACCTGCCGGTAGGCAAAGAAGGCCTGATTGGCCTTGACGGCCTCGGTGGCACGGCTGAAGACGTTGCGCATCATGAAGAAGGCGAGGATGCCGGTCGTGATGAACATGGCCCCCGGCACCCCGAAAACATCCCGCTGGCGAACCAGCGCAAAAAGCGCCATCAGAACCACGACATGCGTGATCGGCTCCAGCAGCAGCCAGAGCCAGGCGGCCCTTTCCGCGGAGAGGCGGACCAGCGCCTCGCGCAGGAAGAGCGCCTTCCAGACGGTCCAGGTGACGGCGCCGGGGGAGCGGACGCTATGGATGGTGGCGCGGGGTGCTGTCGGGATATCCATCGGTTCCACGGATCGAGTTATCGTAAACTCAAAACCAATGGATATTACCACAACCCCCTGCTTGGTTTCAAACGATTATTTGGCGAGTTGAGGGGTGGTTGGCAGACGGCTTTTTTCAACTGCCAAAAAATTCCCCCTCACCCTGACCCTCTCCCACGAATGCCAGGGGAGAGGGAAAAGAGAGGGGGAAGCGGAGCCCATAGGTGACGAGGGCCAGGCGTGATGCGGCCGTCCGGCTACCCCGGCGCGCCGCCGTGTTTCTCCTTGACTTTGGCGCGGTCGGGCTGGCCGTTGGCGAGAAGCGGCAGCGTCTCCACGAACTCGACGTACTGGGGCTTCTTGTAGCTCGCGATGCGCTCGCCGACGAACTGGGCGAGTTCCTTGGCGGTGAGGCGCTGGCCGGGCTTGAGGCGGCAGACGGCCTTGATGCCCTCCTTCCACTTGGGGTCGGGCACCCCGAAGACCACCGTCATCTCCACCGCCGGGTGCTCCAGGATGGCCCGCTCCACCTCGGCCGGGTAGACGTTCTCCCCCCCCGGCTTGATCAGCTCCTTTTCGGGTTTGCGGCCGGCGTAGAAGAGGAACCCCTCCGCGTCGAAACGCCCCATGTCTCCCGTGTGGTGCCAGCCGCCGCGGAAGGCGTAGTCCGTGTCCTGGGGCAGGTTCCAGTAGCCGCTGAAGACTGTCGGCCCCTTGACGGCGATCTCCCCGACCTCGCCGGCGGCGACCGGGCGGTCGTTCTCGTCCACGAGCTTCACGTCAGCGAGCTGGATGGTGCGCCCGGCCGAACCGGGCCGGTCGTTGTAGCGGCCGAGGGTGGCGAGGGCCGAGGTCTCGGTCTGGCCGTAGAGGACGTAGAAGGTGCCGCCGGTCGCCTTCTGGTACTTCTCGATGGCCTCGGCGGCCTCGATGCCGACCACGTG
>JBFYWX010000305.1:0-8111 GCA_041310825.1 Desulfobacteraceae bacterium
GGGAGGCGGGGCCCTGGCCCCCTCCCTGGCCTACAACGCCGGGCGGGTGGTCTCCTATACCGCCGTGGGAGCCGCGGCGGGAGCCCTGGGGGGCGTCCTGGACCTGGGGATCGGCGGACGCTCGATCGTGATGGCCGCGGCGGGCCTCTTCATGATCCTCATGGCCCTGCGCCTGGGCGGGATCCTGCCGCCGTCCCGGTTCCGGATACCCCTCTGGGACCGGCTCCGGGGACGAGCGGGCGCCTGGGCTTCCCAGGCCGGCTCCTTCACGGTGGGCCTGGCCAACGGTCTCATGCCCTGCGGACCCCTTCAGGCCCTCCAGCTCTACGCCCTGGGCTCCGGAAGCGCGGCCGCGGGCGCACTCGCGATGTTCCTATTCTCCCTGGGCACGGTGCCCGTCCTCCTGGCCTTCGGGGCCGGGGGCGCCTTCCTGCCGGCCCGCCTCCGCACGGGGGCCGTCCGCGCGGGCGCGGTCCTTGTGGCATTCCTGGGCGCAGCCTCCCTGGGGCGGGCCTGGGCCCTCTCGGGCCTGGATTCCCCTATGGCCCTGCTGCGGGGCGGAGATTCGGCTTCCCCGACGTTCGCCGGCTTGGCCGGACCGGCCTCGCAGGCGGTCCCGCCTTCCCCTCCCCCGGCCCAGACCGCGGCAGCCCCGGCCCCGATCGTCGCCCGTCGGGTCGGAAACGCCCAGGTCGTGGAATTCGACCTCTCGTCCCGAAGGTATGCGGAATTCGTGGTGCAGGCCGGGATCCCGGTCCGCTGGGTGATCCGGGCCGCCCCGGGAACGGTCAACGGCTGCAACAGCCCCCTGGTGGTCCCCTCCCTGGGCATCCAGAAGCCCCTGGCAGTGGGGGATAACGTCATCGAATTCACTCCCGGCTCCCCGGGCGTGGTGCCCTACTCCTGCTGGATGGGGATGATCCGGTCACGGTTCACCGTGGTCGCGGACCTGGCCGCCTACGGCCCCGGCGAGGCGGGCGGACCGGCCGCCGCCATCCCTGCAGACGGGTGTTGTAGACGGCACCGAGAACCCGCCGTCGAACCTCTACACCCAGAAAATGTTTGAAGTCCAGAAATATGTCACCCTTTCCGATCACGGCTACCTGGGGTACGCCGTCATCGTCAACAAGAAATTCTGGGAAGGACTGCCCGCCGATATCCGGACCCAGCTCGAAAGCGCCATGGTGGACGCCACCAAGTTCGCCAACGACATCGCCAAGGAGCAAAACGAAAAGGACCTGGCGTCCGTAAAGGCATCCGGCAAGTCCGAATTGATCTCCCTCATGCCGGAGCAGCTGGCGGAATGGAAGGCCCAGCTCCTGCCGGTACACGACAAGATGGCGGATCGTATCGGCGCCGATCTGATTCAGGAAGTCTATCAGGCGACCGGCTTCAAGAAATAGCCCGCACCCACCGCAACGCATGCGGATGCCGACGCACGATGGTGCGTCGGCATCCGTAGCATGCGCGCCTTTGTCATTACCATTCATTCAGAGGGCCATGGGTATGTCCAACTTCCTGACAATATTTTTAAAATTTCTCGATCATCTTGAAGAATGGCTGGTTGCCAGCTTGATCGGCGCCGCAACCATTATTATTTTTGTTGCCGTTTTGCATCGTTACGCCAGCGGCTGGCCCATTCCCGGCGTTCAGGACTGGCTGCTCACCCTCAACACTAGCTGGGCCCAGGAACTGTGCATCTACATGTTCGTCTGGATGGCGAAATTCGGCGCCGCCTATGGGGTGCGCACCGGGATCCATGTCGGCGTCGACGTCTTCATCAACAGTCTCCGGGACAAGACCCGCGCCAAATTTGTCGTCATCGGGCTGAGCGGCGGGGCGCTTTTCACCGCCATTATCGGCACCCTGGGGTGGAGATTCGTCTGGGAAGTGGGCATGCGCTACGCCGTGGCATCGGCCTTCGGCTTCGACTGGCCCGATCTGACGGAAGGCCCGACCTCTCCCGACCTGGAATGGCCGGTGTGGATATTCTATCTGGCCGTCCCGCTCGGCTCCTATCTGATGTGCTTCCGCTTCCTCCAGGTCATCCGGAATTTCATCCGATCGGGTGATCTGCCCCATCATGACGCAGGTCATGTTGATGGTCTCGAGGATACTGACGGAAACGGTTTTCAGCCGCTTGGCGCACAAGGAGGCAAATCATGAGCGCACTCATTATCTTTGGGCTCCTGACCGTGCTGATGCTGACCGGCATGCCCATATCCATCTCCCTCGGGCTCACCGTCCTTACCTTTCTCTTCACCATGACCCAGGTGCCGATCGAAGCGGTCGCCATGAAACTGTTCACCGGGATTGAAAAATTCGAGATCATGGCCATTCCCTTCTTTATCCTCGCCGGCAATTTTCTCACCCACGGCGGGGTGGCAAAGCGAATGATCAATTTCGCGACGGCCATCGTGGGCCATCTCCGCGGCGGACTCGCCCTCGGCGGGGTCCTGGCCTGCGCCCTCTTTGCCGCGGTCTCCGGATCGAGCCCCGCAACGGTTGTGGCCATCGGATCCATTCTCCTGCCCGCGATGGTCAAGCAGGGATACCCGATGAAGTTCGGCGTCGGCGTCATCGGCACCTCGGGCGGGCTGGGGATATTGATCCCCCCGTCCATCGTCATGGTCATCTATGCGGTCTCCACCAACGCCTCGATCGGCGAGCTGTTCATCGCGGGCATCATCCCCGGCATCCTTCTGGCGGCGCTCCTGATGTTCGTGACCTGGTTCGTGGCCAAGAAGCGCAACTACCCCTGCCTTCCCAAGGCGAGTTTTGCAACGATGGTGAAGGCCTTCCGCGAGAGCGTCTGGGGACTGGCCCTCATCATCGTGGTCATCGGCGGGATCTACACCGGCATCTTCACGCCCACCGAAGCGGCGGCCATGAGCGCGGTCTACGCCTTTATCGTGGCGGTCTTCATCTACCGCGACATGACCCTCAAGGAGGTGCCGAAAACTCTCCTGGCAGCCGCCAACATGTCGGCGATGATCCTCTACATCATCACCAACGCCGTTCTCTTCTCCTTCCTGCTGACTTCCGAGCAGATCCCGCAGCAGCTCAGCGCCTGGATCAGCGGCATGGGCCTGGGATCGGTCGGCTTTCTGATCATGGTCAACCTCCTGCTCCTGGCGGCGGGCAACTTCATGGAGCCCTCCTCGATTCTCCTGATCACGGCGCCGCTCCTTTTCCCCATGGCCATGCAGCTCGAGATCGACCCCATTCACTTAGGAATTCTCATGACGGTGAACATGGAAATCGGCATGATCACGCCGCCGGTGGGCCTCAACCTGTACGTGGCGTCAGGCATCTCCCACCTGGGCCTGACCGAGACGACCAAGGCCTGCGCGCCGTGGATCCTGGTGATGTTGGTCTATCTGCTCGTCATCACCTATGTGCCGGCGATCTCCCTGTGGCTGCCCACCCTGCTGTTCAGATGAAAGCGCAGGGATCACCTAAAATCAGCATGAGAAACCATCCATGGAGAAACCAACAATGATCGGAAATGGAGAACGCTTATGATTCTTCCCAAGATTTCAATTAAAAAGATCCTCTACGCCACGGACCTGTCCGACAGTGCCCGCCAGGCCCTTGCCTTTGCGGTCAGCCTCTCGCACACCTATGGTGCGGGAATCACCATTGTGCATGCCATCGATGAATCCCCGGGCACGGACGCCGCGGTCCGGTACCATGTCGGACCGGATGAATGGGAACGGATAAAAAAGCGAACTGAGAATGAAGCCAGGAACCTGATCATCGCCAAGCAGCGTGAAGACAATCCGGCCATGACGGAGGCGTTGAAGCACCTGTTCAGGAACGTCGCGGAAAATTTTGAAAACCAGTCCTTCACCCTGGATGACGTGGTGGTGAAAAGAGGGCAGGCCGTTGATCTGATCATCGAAACATCGGAGCGGTTGAAATGCGATCTGATCGTCATGGGCACCCAGGGCCATGGCCGGCTGGCGCAAATGTTCCTCGGAAGCACGGCCCGCAAGGTGATGCAACAGTCGAAGATCCCTGTTTTGGTGGTTCGGCTCCCCGAAAGCGACTGAAAGCGCGGGCCATCTTGACAACCGGCGGGGGTGCGGGATGCGAGGAGCGGAATTCCTGAATGCCCCCGCCGGAATCGATGGGGAACATTACACCTCCACCAGCTTGTTCTGGATGGCGAACCGCGAGAGGTCGGCATTGTTGCGCAGGTCGAGCTTTTTGAGCAGGCGGTGCCGGTAGGTGTCCACCGTTTTGATGCTCACCCGGTAGGCCTCGGCGATCTCCCGGTTGGTCTGTCCCATGGCCAGCCGCCGGAGGACCTGGAGTTCGCGCATGGAGAGGGACTCGACGGCCGACTTCTGCCGGTCGCCCCGCAGCACCCGGAGGGCCAGGGCCTCCGCCGCATCCTCGGAGAGATAGCGGTGGCCAGCGATGATCCTCCGGATGGCGCACACCAGTTTTTCCGGCGCGGACTGCTTGGTGATATACCCCATGGCCCCGGCCTCGACGGCCCGGACCACATACTGCCGCTCTTCATGCATCGTCAGCACCAGGACCGGCAGGCCGGGGTCCGTCTCGCGGAGGCGGCCCAGCACCTCGAGGCCGTCGATATCCGGCATGGAGATATCGACGACGGCGATGTCCGGCCTGTGCAGGGCCGCCTCCCGAAGGGCGATCCGCCCGTTTTCGGCCTCGGCCACCACCGTCATGTCGCCGCTCTCCTCGATGATCCGCCTCAGCCCCGCGCGGACGATACTGTGGTCATCCGCCAGTAGCACCCTGATCATGTTTTGCCCTCCAATTCCCTGTCCAGTTCGATTGCGGAGACCGGTACGAGAAACCGCACACGGGTCCCCGAGCCCGGCCGGGAGCGGACCTCCAGGGCGCCGCCCACCAGGGACGCCCGC
The DNA here is from genome assembly GCA_041310825.1 of Desulfobacteraceae bacterium. Taxonomy (GTDB): domain Bacteria; phylum Desulfobacterota; class Desulfobacteria; order Desulfobacterales; family SpSt-501; genus SpSt-501. Next base: position 4,902 of record JBFYWX010000305.1, read on the forward strand.
TCCCGCATGCCGGCCACGCCCAGCGCCCCCGAGGCATCCAGGGCCGAGGTCGGGAACCCCTTCCCGTCGTCTTCCACCGACAGCGCCAGACGGCCGGCCCCCCCTTTCAGGCTGACCTCCACCTTGGCGGCCCCGGCATGGCGGGCCACGTTGGTGAGTGCCTCCTGGGCGATGCGGTAGGCGGCGGTGGCCACGGTGCTGTCCATCTCCGGGACCGCCTCGGCGTCGAAGAGGCAGGTGATCCCCGTCCGCCGCTCGAAATCGGAGGTGTACAGCTCCAGGGCGTCCACCAGCCCCAGGTCGTCCAGGCTCCCCGGCCGTAGCCGGAAGGCCAGGCTCCGCACTTCCTGGATGGTCCCGTCGATGAGCCGGCACATGTCCCGGGCCCGGTCGGCGGCCCGGGTGTCCGCCGTCTTCAGCCGCTCCAGCACCCACACCGCATCCATGCGGAGCGCCGTCAGCACCTGCCCCAGTTCGTCGTGAAGCTCCCGGGAAATGGCCGCCCGTTCCTTTTCCTGGTTGGTGATGATGGATGCCGACAACAGGCGGAGCTGGTCCTGGGCCTTCTTGGCGTCGGTGATGTCCGTGGCGATCCCGCAGAGCCTCCGGACCTTACCGGTTTCGTCGAAGAGCGGGAATTTGACCGTCAGATAGGTGTGGACCCCGTCTTTCTGGACGATGCGCTTCTCGACCTGGACGGGCGCGGCATTCTGCAAGACTTCGCTGTCGCCGGCCCGGAACTGGGACGCCACGGCGGCCGGCAGGATCTCCTCATCCACCTTTCCCCGTACCGTTTCATTGCGCACACTGAAAAGCTCCTCGAACCGGGAGTTGACAAGCATGTATCGGCCGGCCAGGTCTTTGATATAGATAACCGCCGGGGTATACTTCAGGATATCTCCGGTTTCCTTGGTCCGGAGCTGGACCTTGCGCTCCAGTTCCTTGGAATAGCGGCTGAGTTCCTCCTTGGCCCGGTGGAGGGCCTTCTCGGCCTCCTTCCGTTCGGTGACATCCACGGATACCGCAAGGGACCTGACGATTTTGCCGTCGGGGTTCCGTTCGGCAATGGCCGACAGAAGGATATCTTTGATCTCCCCGTTTTTTCGGACGTACTGGTAAGGGATCTCCTTGCAGAACCCACTGCGGAAGAAGGTCGGAATGACATCGTCTTCGGCGAAGCGGCGGGAGTCTTCGGTCATGAAATCGGTCAGCGGCCGGCCGATCACCTCGTCGTAGCGGTATCCCATGGCCGTAAGCCAGTAATCGCTGACGCTCAGCAAACGCCCCTGGGGATCGATGGAGTGGAGCATCGCCGGCGTGTGCTTGTAGAGGGAGCGGTAGCGCTCCTTACTTTCCCGAAGGGCGATCTCCATCTGTTTGCGCTGCTTGATATCTTCGCTGGCCTTGTGATAGAGCACCATCACGCTCACTCCGATGAGCAGGCAAAGCGCCAGGACGATGGAGCCGGTCATGCGGATCAGAGACGCCTCGACCGGCCGGGAGATGACGTCCGCGGGCGAGAGATAAAAGACCTTCCAGCCGGGGAAATACCGGATCTCCATCTCATTGAACAGATACTTCTGCCCGTCGAGGACGGCCATATCGGACTGCGCGGGATGGGTCAGGCCGATCCACCGCCCTCCGCCGTCGCCGAACTGCCGGCTATGGCGAAGCTGTTCGAGCTGCGCGCTTGTGGGCTCCCATGCCAGCTGAAAGAGCCACCCAATCCGGTTGGTGATGAAGATCACCCCCTCGGGGGACGTGAGCAGCAGGATGTCCCTCCCCGACAGACCCAGCCGGTCCTCGATCTCCTCGATGGAGGACTTGATGACCACGGCGCCCAGGGGGTGCTGTTCAGACTCGGAAAAGACCGGACGGCTGTTGTAGACTCCCCGCTTGTCCGAGGTGATGCCCACGGCCAGATACGCATAGGGAATACCCGCCATGGCGTGGGTAAAATAGGGACGGAAGGAAAAATTCTGCCCCATGAAGCTGTCCGGACCCTGACGATTGCTCGAAGCCACCGTCACCCCTTGGGCGTTCATGAGATAGCAGACATCCGTATGGAGGGTATGCTGATACCGGTCCAGCACCTCGAAGGCTTCCTCCTGAGCCTTGTCGGACGGGTCTCGGAGCAGCCGGATCAGGGCGGGCGCGGCCGCCAGGGTTTCCGTGACCCGCATATTTTCCGTCAGATACTTCTCCAGGCTGTTGGTGAGCAATATCAGGCGGGTCCTGGCCTGACGCCGCGACTCCTCGATGGACGCATCTTGGACTGCCTCATAATAGAAAAACCCTCCGGTGGACGCGGACACCACGGCGAGGATGGACAGCACCAGCAGGATGAGGCGAAGGCGCATGAAGGTTGCTCCTGGTTCGGGCCGCCTCGCAGGAGTGAGGGAGCGGGAATGAACGTGGATGAACCCTGCGTAAGCCGATCCGGGGAATTAGTGCCTTATTCCTGACACTCTGTCAAAAAAAGCAAGAAATCTAAGCCGCCAATTTAACGAGATTTTCAGTAGATGCGGCCAAGAAAGCGTTTAACATATTGGTCAACTCGGTGCCCGTGACCGTAAGCTGACATCTGTGCTGGTTGGGAAGCTTTCGGATGATCCCATTTTGTCTGGCAGCCGCACCACCAGCACCGGCTTTTTGCTGCGGCGCAGCACCTTTACGGGTCGTACTGCCGAGGATGGCTTCTTCGATGATGCCGTGCCCGCGGCTTCCCATCACGATGAGATCGCAGTTCCGCTTCTCCGCCTGTCTCAAAATTTCATCGACCGGATCTCCTTTCCGGACAAGAATCTCGTTGACGACAAAATCCTGGTTCTCGACCTCCTTGAACTCTTCCAGGATTTCGTGAATCTCGAAGTTCTCCCGTTTTTTGCCGATCAGGGTCGCCCGGGCCTCGGCCGCCTGCTTCTCCTTGATTTCCTTCCAGCGGTCTGCGCCGATGTGGCCGATAATCCTGGAATCGAGCCCGTGGATTTCAGGCAGCACACGCAGGATGGTGATCCCGGCGCCATAAAGATTGGCCAGGCTCACCGCGTATGCAAATGTATGGCGGGCGCCCTCCGAAAGGTCTGTTGAGCAGAGTATAAAAGCCCCCCGGCGACCATGAAGCCCAGAATGATCATGGACAACCCCCCGTCGATAAAGCGGATGATCTGCAGCGCGATGCGCCGGTGGAGATTCCACTGTTCCATGGCC
>JBFYWX010000307.1:0-2935 GCA_041310825.1 Desulfobacteraceae bacterium
TCGCCCGGTCGAGGCCGGTGTTGCCGTTTCCGGGATCGAACGCGTACACGGTGATGTCGTAGGGGCCCGGGCCGGGGATCGGGAAAACGCCCGCGAACTGCCCGATCTCGCCGGCATAGGAGAGCTTGATCTCCGCGACGCGGCGCTCGCGTTGACGGATGAGGGCGACGATTTCCAAGGCGCTCGCATCCCAGAACCCGCCCGGCTCGATCGGGCAGCCGCACAGCATCATCACATTGGCGCGCAGCTCGATTTGTTTCTGTCCCGCCGGCACACGCTGCCGGGACGGCGGGAACAGGATGTCGACGGAGAAACCCGGCAGTTCGAGCACCAGCCCGTCGCCGCCGGTGACGTGCTTGCCGGGCACCATCCACTTCGTGACCGTCGCAACCGCGGTCGATTGCGGCTGGCTCAGCGGCCCGCGGGCCGTGACGACAACCTGCCGCGGCTCCTCGAGATCGAGCGTTGCCCGGAAGACGGCCGAGGTCGCGGTGGAGAGCGGTGCGTGCCGCGGCCACGCTTCGACCATGATCCGGCGGTCGTTGCCCGAATTGCCGGCGGTCTTGCCCCGTGCGAGCAGCTCATTCGTTTGGGCGTCGCGAATCGTGATCTCGGCACCGGCGACACCGGTGCCGATGAACTTCGCGCCTTTGCTTAAGACGCGAATATCGATCTGCGTATCGACGGCCGACGCCTCGGCGCCGATCCCGCAGGCGAGGATAACGAAAAGCCCGGTCCAACCAAATGGTTTCATCTAATTCTTTCCTTACCGTTTCCAAAACCAGGTTAGTCGCCTCGAAGACATGTTGAAGCCCGCTACGGCACAGAGAATCGAACCCGGCGGGATCGTTCGCGGGTTTTCCGCCTGACTCAACCACGCCGGCTGCTCACGGCGGCGCGGCGCCGTGAATGACCGAAGCCGGATACCCGCCCTCCGGCAGCGCTTAGGGGGTCCGGGCGAAATTCGCGGCGGGCGGCGCCCCGGCGGCGGCCTTCGGCTCGGATGCGTTTCGGGGGAACTCCGGCCCGCCGCCCAGCGCTTTGTAGAGCTGCACCAGGGTCAGGAGCCGGTCTCGCTGCACCGCCGCCAGGTCCAGTTGGGCGCTGAAGAGCTGGCGCTCGGAATCGAGCACCGTCAGGAAAGACTCGAGCCCGCCCTTGAAGCGTTTGTTGGCCAGCTCAGCATATTCCCGATAGCTTTCGACCAGCGCCCGTTGTTCCACGAGCAACTCCTGGAAACGGGCATGCGCCACCAGCCCGTCGGAGACCTCCCGAAAGGCCTGGCGCACGGTGGACTGGTAGAGGGTGAGGGCCTGCTCCTTCTGGGCATGGGTCGCCTGGAGGGTGAAGTAGTTGAACCCTCCGGTGAAGATGGGGAGCGTCGCGACCGGTCCGATGTTCCAGAAGGTGGATGCGCCCGTGAACAGGCGCGAGAGGTCGACACTTTGGGTCCCGCCCTGGCCGGTGAGGGCGATCCGGGGGAAGAAATTGGCCCGGGCCGCACCGATGCGGAAGTTGGTGGCGATCAGCACCGCCTCGGACTGGCGGATGTCCGGCCGCCGCTCGAGCAGGTCGGAGGGCAGCCCGGCCGGGACCGCCGGCCGCACCGCCAATTCCCGCAGGGACTTGCCGCGCCCGATCGGCTGCGGGTTGTTCCCCAAGAGGGTGCTGATCTGGTTCTCCTTCTGGGCGGTCAGCCGCTCCAGGTCGGGAATCCGCGCCCCGGCGGTGTGCACCAGGGCCTCCGCCTGGGCCAACTCCTCGCGCGATACCAGGCCGTGCCGGACCCGCAGCATCACCAGGCGGCGCGAACGTTCGAAGGACTCCAGGGTGGCGCGGGAGATCTCGAGCTGAAGGTCCAACGTGCGCAGTTCGAAGTAGGCCCGCGCCACGTCGGCCACTACGGCGGACAGCACCGCCTGCCGCCCCCATTCGGAGGCGAAGAACAGCGACTGGGCCGCCGCGTTCAAGTTCTGCAGGCGCCCGAAGAGATCGATCTCCCAGAAGAGGTCGAAGTTGAATTGGGCGAAGTTGTCCGGCGTGTTGGCGCTCGATGGGATGGGCGGCTCGACGGCGGTACGGCTGACCCGCTGCCGCTGATAGCGGGCGGCGCCGCCCACCTGGGGCATGAGAAACGAACGGCTCACCCCTGCCAAAGCGCGCGCTTCGGCCACCCGGGCCATGGCCAGGCGGGCATCGTAGTTCTCCGCCAGAGCGATGTCGATCAGCTCCCGCAGCGCCGGGTCGTCGAACATCTCCCACCATTCCGGGTCGGCCAGCGAGGCGGTTTCCGGCCGTAGCGGATCGTGAGGGGACTGGAAGCGGTAACTTTCCGGCACCTCCCCGGGGGTGCGCTCGTAGGTGGGGGCGAGCGAGCAGCCGAGGAGGCAAACGCCGAGCAGGAGAATACCGAAGCGTTTCATGCGGGCCTTCCTTACGCCTTGCCGGCCGGGCCGGGTGCTTTGGCCTGAATGGGGAGGGGAGGCGCCGGCCGGCCTTTCACTTTCTCCACCAAGGTCTGAATGCCATAGTAGAGCACCGGAATGAAAAATAGGCTCAGCACGGTGGCGGCTGCCATTCCCGTTACGACCGCGGTGCCCAACGACCAGCGGGCCGCCGCGCCCGCGCCGGATGAGAGCACTAGGGGCATCAACCCGACCACCTCGGCCAGGGCGGTCATCAGGACGGCCCGGAAGCGCAGCTTGGCCCCCTCCGTTGCGGCGTCGAAGGTGGTAAAGCCTTCGAGGTCCCGCTTGTTCTTGGCGAACTCCACGATCATGATGGAGAGCTTGGCGTTAAGGCCGATCAGCATCACGATGCCGACCTGCACATACACGTCGTTGGCGAGCCCGCGGAACCAGATCCCGAGCAGGGCGCCGAAGACGGCGATCGGCAGGCCCAGGAGCACCCCGAGGGGGATGGCCCAGCTTTCGTA
>JBFYWX010000337.1:0-7668 GCA_041310825.1 Desulfobacteraceae bacterium
GAGCTGGTCGCGGGCCTTCTCGCCGTTGGCCTCGCCGTTGTCCTCCTCCGGCCGGTAGAGGGCCATGAACCCGGGGAACTTCACCGATGATCCTCCGGCGGTGAAGCGGTACTCCCCGGCGCCGATGGTGGCGTGCACCTGGTCGATCAGGGCCTCCTGCATCTGGGAGGCGACGAAGCGCTGCCAGATCAGCTGGTATAGAGCGAACTGGTCCGGGTTGAGGTGGGGGGCGACCGCGTCGGGGGTGTTGGCCACCGCGCTCGGCCGGATGGCCTCGTGGGCGTCCTGGGCCTGCTTGGAGTTTTTGAAAAACCGGGGTTGCTCCAGGCTGTAGTCCGCGCCGAAGCGCTCCTGGATGAGGTGCCTGGCCTCCTCGGCCGCTTCGGCCGCGATCCGGGTCGAATCGGTGCGCATATAGGTGATCAGGCCGACCGGCTCCCCGGGGCCGAGGTCGATGCCCTCGTAGAGCTGCTGTGCGATCAGCATCGTCTTCTTGGCCGTGAAGCGCAGCTTACGGATCGCCTCCTGCTGCAGCTTGCTCGTGGTGAAGGGCGGGGCGGGGTTCTTGCGGACGGTTTTTTTCAGGACCTTCTCGACGCGAAAGGGCCGGCCGTCCAACTCGGCGACGATGGCGCCCGCGGCCGCTGCGTTCGGGATGGTGATCTTATCGCGGCCTTTCTTGACCAGCTTGGCGGTGAAAGGGGGAGGGCTCTCGCCCGCGAGGTGGGCGGTGATCGACCAGTACTCCTCGGGGACGAAGGCCTGGATGGCGCGCTCGCGCTCGCAGATGATGCGCAGGGCCACGGACTGGACGCGCCCGGCGCTGAGCCCGCCCTTCACCTTGCGCCACAGCAGCGGCGAGACATGGTAGCCCACCAGCCGATCGAGGATCCGGCGCGCCTGCTGGGCCTCGAATTTGTGCGCGTCGAGCTCCAGAGGGCGGGCCATGGATTTGCGGATGGCGTCCTTGGTCAGCTCGTGAAAGAGGACGCGGTGGAACCGGCGTCCCTTTTTTTTGAGGATATCGGCCGTGTGCCAGGCGATGGCCTCCCCCTCGCGGTCGGGGTCGGGGGCGAGGTAGATGTCCTCGGCGCCGGCGGCCGCTTTCTTGAGCTCCTGGATCACCCGCTGCTTGCCGGGGATGACGGTGTACTGGGGCGTGAAGCCGTTTTCGACGTCGATCCCCATCTCCTTCTGGGGCAGGTCGCGGATGTGGCCGACCGTGGCGGCCACCGTGTAATCGGCCCCCAGGTATTTTTTCAGCGTTCGGACCTTGGTCGGCGACTCGACCACCACCAGCGGTTTTCCCATAATGCCTGTATCCTCACCCCTCATGATCGCGTGCGCCCGGCCGGAGCCAGGGTGAATTGTTTTCCGGGCAGCTGCAGGGCACGGCCCTTGAGTTCCAGCTGGAGCAGCACGGCGGCGAGCGCACCGGGTGCCAGCCCCGCCCGGCGCTGAAGCGTGTCGATATGCTCGGGGTAGGGGCCGAGACACTGCAATACCCGCTGCTCTTCAGCTGACAGCGACATGCTGCCGCCGGCGGTTTCGGCTGCCGTGGTGGGCCCCCTTCGTACGGACTCCGGCGCTGCCAGCTGCGGTTTCAGCTCGGCGGCGATGTCCTGGGCGTTTTCGACCAGGATCGCCCCCTGCCGGATCAGGGTATGGGTCCCCATGCTCTTGAACGAGTGGATGCTGCCCGGCACGGCGAACACCTCGCGGTTCTGCTCGGCGGCCAACCGCGCGGTGATGAGCGAGCCGCTGTCTTTCGTCGCCTCCACCACCACGGTGCCGAGCGCCATCCCGCTGATGATCCGGTTGCGGGCCGGAAAATGGTGCGCGTCGGGCCCGGCCTTCAACGGGAATTCGGAGATCACGGCCCCGGCGGAGGCGATCCGCCCGGCGAGGCTACGATGCTGCGGCGGGTAGAGGTTGTCAAGGCCGCTGCCCAATACCGCGACCGTCCGCCCCCCGCCGGCCAAGGCCCCCTCGTGGGCCGCTCCGTCGACGCCGAGCGCCAGCCCGCTCACCACCGCAAAGCCAAGCCGCGCCAGGCCCGCACTGATCTGGCGTGCGGTCTCGAGGCCGTAGGCCGTGGGCACGCGCGAGCCGACCACCGCAATCAACGCCTCATCGGCGATAAGCGCCCCGCGCACGTAAAGGATGGGGGGAGGGTCCGGAATCTCGCGCAAGAGCCGCGGGTAGCCCGGGTCGGTGAGCGCGAGCAGACGGCAGCCGGCCCGGCGAGCGCCCGCCACCTCGGCCATGGCGGTCTCCGGAAGCGGCTGGGAGCGTATGGCCTGGGCCAGGCGCTCCGTGACGCCCGCCACCTGCGCGAGCTCCGTGCGCTTCGCCTCCAGGGCGATCCGGGGGGAGCCGAAGCGCTCGATCAGCCGCTTGAAGATCAGGTTCCCCACCCCCGGTACGCTCTTCAGTTGAAACCAGCGGAGCATCTCCTCCACGCCTGTGATACCTCCCTGCGACGGGGCCCATCAATGGAAAACCCCCTTGGAGCCCAAGGGGGTGATGACGGCCGGCTTGAGGGTGGCGCGGGACGGCGACAGCGCGCTCAGCGCCGCTTCTTGGCGCGCTCCTGCCAGGTCAGCACGATGGAGCTGGCCACATAGATCGAGGAATAGGTGCCGACCACCACCCCCACCAGCATGGCAAATGCAAAGTCCTTGATGATCTCCCCGCCCAGCACAAAGAGGGCCAGGACCACGACGAAGACCGTGCCGGCGGTCAGGATCGTGCGGCTCAGGGTCTCGTTGATGCTGCGGTTGATCACGGGCGCGAGCGGGCTCTTGAGGAGCTTCTTGAGATTTTCGCGGATCCGGTCGTAGACGATGATCGTGTCGTTCAGCGAGTAGCCGATGATGGTCAGCAGGGCGGCGATCACCGTGATCGTGAACTCTTTTTCGGCCAACGAGAAGATCCCCACCGTAATGATGACGTCGTGCAGCAGGGCCACGATCGCCCCTAAGGCGTATTTCAGACCCAGGACCCAGAAGAGCACCAGGGTCACGGCGATCGCCGCGACGATGATGAGCGGCATGCTCACCCCGAAGGAGTAGAGCCCGTAGACCGCCCCGCCCAGGACCAGGGCCACGATCGCGCTCTGCGCCCATTTGAACTCGAAGCGGCCGGAGATGTAGATGGCGATGAATGTCAGGGCGAAGAAGATCGCGAGCAGCGCCTTTTCGCGCAGGTCCTTGCCCACCTGGGGGCCGACCATTTCCACGCGTCGAATCTCGGCGGCGGTCCCGGCGCCGGCCTCCAGCGCCTTTTTGAGGTTGGGGATCAGCTCGCCGGGCTGGATGTTGGTGAGTTCGGTGCGGATCAGGACTTCGTTGTCCGCCGCATCCCCCATGCGCTGAACCGTGGCGCCGGAGATGCCGAGCGCCCCCAGTCCGTCCTTGATCCGGTCGATCGGCGTCGTCTGGGCGAACTTCACCTGGATGAGGGCCCCGCCGGCGAAATCGATCCCGTAGCGCGGTCCGCCGTGCCAGATCAAGGAGATGATGCTGAGCAGGATGAGCGCGCCCGAGAGGGTGAAGGCGATGCGGCGCTTGCCGACAAAGTCGAGGTTGATCCCGGGTTTGATGAGTTCCATGTAAAACGATCCTTCGGTGCAAAGCCCGACGCGCGGGCTTGTGTCAGATGCTCAGTTTGCGCACTTTGCGCGTGGTGAGCACGTAATCGAACACCAGCCGCGACACCACGATGGCCGTGAACATGCTGGCGACCACCCCGATGCTGAGCGTCACGGCAAATCCCTTCACGGGGCCGGTGCCGAACTGGAAGAGGACGACGGCCGCGATCAGGGTCGTGAGGTTGGCATCCATGATGGTCGTGGTGGCCCGGTCGAAGCCGGAATCCGTCGCGGCGCGCGGAGTCTTGCCCAGGCGCAGCTCCTCGCGGATGCGCTCGTAGATCAATACGTTGTTGTCGACCGCCATGCCGATCGTCAGAATGATCCCCGCCATGCCCGGCAGGGTCAGGGTGGCCCCGAAGGCCGCAAGCCCCGCGCCGATCAACACGATGTCGAGCACCACCTCGAATACGGCCAGAAGTCCGGCGAGCTTGTAGTAAAAGGCCATGAACAGAAGGACCAGCAGTCCCCCGACGGCCATCGAGATCAACCCGGCGCGGATGGAGTCGGCCCCGAGGGAGGGGCCCACGGTCCGCTCTTCCAGGATGGTGACGGGGGCGGGCAGGGCGCCGGCGCGCAGCACGATGGCCAGATCGCGGGCCTCCTCCATGCTGAAGCGCCCGGTGATGCGGGCGCGGCCGCCGGCAATTTTTTCCTGGATCGTCGGGGCGGAGTAGACCTTGTTGTCGAGCACGATGGCGAGCCGCTTGCCGACGTTCTCGCCGGTGACGCGCTCGAACACGCGCGCCCCTTTTTTGTCGAAGTCGATCGAGACGTAGGGCTCTCCGTACTGGGAGTCGATCTGCACGCGGGCATCCGTGAGCGAGGCGCCGGTCAGAAGCGCGCTTTTGCGCACCAGGAAGGGGGTGCGGGTGGTGCGTTTGGTGGCCGGGTCCTCGTCGACCTTAAAAATCACCTCGCTGCCGGGCGGAGGCGACCCCTGCAGCGCAGCGTTGACGTCGCGGGTGTCGTCCACCAGCTTGAACTCCAGGAGTGCCGTGCGCCCGATCAGGTCCTTGGCCCGGTCGGTGTCCTGGATTCCGGGCAGCTGGACCAGGATGCGGTTCTCCCCCTGGCGCCGGATGTCCGGCTCGGCGACCCCGAATTGATCGATCCGGTTGCGGATCGTCTCCAGGGCCTGGTCGACCGCCAGCTTCTTGATCTGCTCCGCATCCGCATCGGGCAAATCGAGCACCAGCGATAGGCGGTCGGTCTCCTCGCGCTGGACCCGGGAGCGCAGGTCCCGCAACTCTTTGTCCAGGAGCTGCTTGAATTTGACGACGTTCTCGGCGCCGGCGACCTCGACCGCGATCGTGGCCGGCGAGGGGCGCTCCAGGACGAGGTTCTGGATCTGGTTCCGGCGCGCCAGGTCGCGGATCTCCGAAACGTTGCGCTCGATCGTGCTTTCGACCGCCTTGACCGTGTTGACCTCCAGCACCAGGTGCATCCCGCCCTGGAGGTCGAGGCCTAAATTGATGCGCCTGTCCGGCCAGAGGCCGGGCTTGAATGTGGGCAGGGAATAGACCACCGCGGCGATGAGCACTGCCAGGACGATAATCAGCCTCAACGAAAAGCGTTTCAAGGTTCCATCCTTCTGCGGGACAAAAAGCAACGCCGTCCCCCGTCGGGGGCGGCGTTGCCGGTTCGCGCGGAGCCGACCGCTACTCGGTTTTGGTTTCGGTCGGGGGGGGGCTGGCCGATGGGATCACCGCCGCCACGTTGGCGCGGTTGATCTTCACCCGGACCTTGTCGGCGATTTCCACCGTGAGCGTGGTCTCGTCGATGCCGGTCACCCGCCCGTGCAGACCGCCGGAGGTGATGATGCGGTCGCCCTTTTTCAGGGCGGCGACCATGCTGCGGTGCTCCTTGCTGCGTTTCTGCTGCGGGCGGATGAGCAAAAAGTAAAAGATCACGAACATCAAGATCAGCGGAATGAAGCTGGCAAACCCTCCCGCGCCGCCATCCGGCGCGCCTCCCTGACCCATGGCGTAGGCGATGTCAATCAAAACGGGACCCTCCTTCATTTTTAAAAAGTGGGGGTGATATACTGAATTTCGCGCGGGACGTCAAACGATTTTAAGATTCGCCGAGAATTTTGGACTCGCCGGGGACAAGACCCGGGTCGGCCTCGATCTCGAGCGTGAGGCGCCGCCGGGTCTCGAACTCGAGCAGGTCGCGGCGCTTGCGGTTGAGGAGATAGTCGGCCACGGCCGGCGGCACGACCGCCTTGACGCGCGTGACATCGCCCTTGAACGTCTCCATCCCCAGTTTTCGCAGGAACCCGATGCCCAGCGTCTCGGTGGATGGGGTCGACCCCTTGCCCTGGCAGTTGCGGCAGATGATGTGGCTGCCGAACTCGATCGAGGGGTGGATGCGCTGGCGCGACATCTCCAGGAGGCCGAATTTGGAGATCCGGCCGACGCGGGTGCGGGCCTTGTCCGATTTCAGGTGGGCTTTCAGGGCGCGCTCGACCTCGGCGCGGTGCTTGGCTTCCTTCATGTCGATGAAGTCGATCACGATCAACCCCCCCAGGTCCCGCAGGCGCAGCTGTCGCGCCACCTCCTCGGCCGCCTCCAGATTGGTCTGGAAGGCGGTCAGCTCGACCGATTTTTCATGGGTCGATTTGCCGGAGTTGACGTCGATGGTCACCATGGCCTCGGTGGGCTCGATCACGATGGAGCCGCCGGACTTCAGGCGCACACGGTTCTCGAAGATCGAGGCGATCTGCTCCTCGAGCTGAAACTTGGAAAAGAGCGGTTTCTCCCCTTCGTATAGCTTTACGGTCTGGCCCTGCCTGCCGGCGAAGATCTCGACCAGCTCCTGGACCTCCTTGAACACGTTGGGCTCGTCGATGAGGATCTCGGACACCTCGGTCGAAAAGGAGTCCCGAATGGAGCGCAGCACGAGGGCCCGTTCCTTGTAGAGCAGGGCCGGCGACTTTTCGGCCTTGACCTTGCCCTTGATGGTCTTCCACAGGCGCATGAGGTCCTTGAGGTCCTTGGAAATCATGGTCTTCGAGCAGCCCGTGCCGGCCGTGCGCACGATGACTCCGTAGCCTTCGGGGATCTCGAGCTCGGCGACGATCCCCTTGAGGCGGCCGCGCTCGGTCTCGTCCTCGATCTTGCGCGAGACCCCCTTCACCGAGTGGCCCGGCATCAGCACCACGTAGCGCCCCGGCAGGGAGAGGAAGGTGGTGAGCATCGCCCCCTTGTTCATGATCGGGTCCTTGGTGACCTGCACGAGCAACTCCTGGTTGCGCTTCACCAGGCGTTGCAGCACGGCGCCCCCGTCATCCTCCTCGTGGTGGTAGTCCTCGTGGATGTCGTGCTTCTGGAGAAACCCGTGGCGCTCCGCGCCGTAGTCGACGAAAACAGCCTGGAGGCTGGGCTCGATGCGGGCGATGACCGCCTTGTAAACGTTGCCCTGGGTGATCTCGCGCGCGGCGCTCTCGATGCGGAACTCCTCGAGGCGCCCGTCTTTGACGGTCGCCACGCGCACTTCCCCGGGGTCGATGGCATTGATCAGTATTTTGTGGCTCATAGGGCGGTTTCCTCAACTCTCTCAATCAATTCAGGCTGTTCTTAGCATCGTGGTGCTGCTCTCTTATGGGATCGGCGCAGACAAGTCAATCGATTTCTCCCGCGGGGGGGCGGAAGCGGCGCAATGTCACGCTCAGCCCGGGCTTGCACTCGGGACCATCTTATGGCAGTAAAGATATTTTATCAACCGCCGGTGTGTTTGCGCACCGGAGGGCCATTCACCGCAAACAGAAGGGACTGCGTTCCGCCCATGGACGACAGGTACGATCCGAAGGCCATCGAGCCCGTGTGGCAGCGCCGGTGGCATGAGCAGAACCTCTTCCGGGTCACCGAGGAGCCCGGCCGCCCCAAGTACTATCTGCTGGAGATGTTCCCCTATCCCTCGGGGAAGATCCACATGGGCCATGTCCGCAACTACACCATCGGCGATGTGGTGGCGCGCTACAAGCGCATGCGCGGCTTCAACGTGCTGCACCC
>JBFYWX010000343.1:0-3867 GCA_041310825.1 Desulfobacteraceae bacterium
GGAAACATAGGGCGGGGGAGACATCCGGGTCGGTCACCACCGCCTCGGCATAGGCTTCGCACCCGGCGAAGCCGCAGGCGCCTCATTGCCCGCCGGCCAGCAGCGCCTGAACCGCCTCGACTTTCGGGTTGACTTCGACCGCAAATTTATGGGCGGCCAACCCCAACCCGATCCCGAATAAGGCGCCGATACATCCCAAAACGGCCAAGCCCCCCAGGGCCAGATTAATGTAAGCGAAATCCATTGGTATCCTCGCACCTATCTAAAACAGCGACATGCCTGAAAACCCCATGAAGGAGAGCGCAAAGAGGCCGGCCACGATGAAGGCGATGGGCAGGCCGCGGTAGGCTTCCGGGATGTTGGCGAATTCGAGCCGTTCGCGAACGGAGGACATCAGGAATAGCGCCAGCAGAAATCCCCCCCCGGCCCCCGATGCCAGCATCATACTCTCTGCGAGATTGTATTCGTTCTGCGCCAGGGTCAGCGGAACCGCGATGATGATGCAATTGGCGATGACCAGCACCAGGTAGACCCCGAACGCTTTGAACAGTTTCGGGTTGACCTTGCGCAGGATGGTGTCGACCCCCTGAACGGTCAACGAGACCAGGCCGATGAAGACCACGATTTGCAGGTAGTCCAGCCGATAGGGCTTCAGGACAAATTGGTAGAGAACCCACGAAAGCATGGAGGCGAACACGATGACGATGGTGAAGGTGACGCCCATGCCGACGGCGGTCGACTTCTTGCGGGAGGTGCCGAAGAACACGCAAAGTCCCAGGTATTTCGAAAACACAAAATTCTGAATGATCATGGCACCGATCAAAATGGAGAGCAACGTTCCGAAATAAGGCTGTTTCACCGTGAGCCGCGCCGTGCCGAGGGATTTGCCCTCGGAACGGATCCCGTTGAGGATGACGGTGTGGCTGTTGTGGCGATTGATGGCGTCGGCCAGCCGCAGGGTCAGAATTTTTTTGTCCCGACTGAGGTCCGTCGCCGCGATGTCCGCGAAAATGTCGGGATCCGCTGTCTCGTTGACGGAAAAGTTGGCGAGCGTCTGAGCCCAGGCATCATCCACCGGCCCGGCGAAGGTGATCGTGATGTTATGGCTCTCCTTGAAAACCGCGCTCTGAACGAAGGGGTGCTCGGTTCTGCAACCCGAGAAGAGGAGCAGCCCTAAAAAAAGGCCGATAGCGGCGATGCGCCGCCTTCGGGTGACGGCGAGACCGGCACGAGGGTTCATCTCCCGACCGATGCGCATCTCATCCCCCCCTTTTTCGGCGTGCGGCGATCGTTTCCGTGTAATTGAAGATGGCCATCATAAACCCGACCGTGAAAAACCCGGCCGCCGGTAAGACAAAAAAGAGCATCGGGCGAAACCCGAGGACCTCGATGCCGAGAAACGTCCCCATCCCCAGGATTTCTCGAATGGTACCGAGGGTCGTCATGCCGAACAAGAACCCGATGCCCATCCCCGTGCCGTCCCAAAACGAAGGGACCAGATCGTGCTTGCACGCAAACACCTCCAGGCGCATCGTGATGATGGCAAAAGCCACGATCAGCCGGACGAATATGCCCATCGCCTTGTAGGCTTCCGGAACATAGGCCGCCAGGATGAGATCGATCACCGTGACCCAGGTGGCGATCGTCAGGGTGTAGGTCGGGATGCGGATGCGGGGGTGGATGAGGTGCTTGATCAGCGCAATGGTGCAGCTGGAGAAGACCTGGACGAAAAGCACCGCGACGCCGAGCAGCAGCCCGTTCATGACCGTGGTGCTGAGGCCCACGGCCGGGCACATGCTGAGAGCCAGGCGGAAGATGGGGTTTTCGTTCAAGACGCCGTTCAGGAACAACTGCGCATTGGTCTTGGGCTGGGTCGGCACGGCTCACTTTCTCCCTGTGTTCCTGCGGCTCTCCGGGCATCTCGCGGCCTCGCGGTTCGGCCGGGGCGTGGGGATCTCCGGCGGCGATCGGTCAAAAGGCCATCGGGATACCGTTTTCACGGGCCGTCTGATCCAAAAGCCTGAGGCGGTGGACTGAGTTGCGCACGGTCCGTTTGACGCCGCTCGCCACCGCGGAGCTTGATATCGTGGCACCGCTGATGGCATGGACCTCGTCGTTCTGATACCGGGCTCTCAGCCGGTTGATATCCGCTTCCGGCAAGGCCGCTCGGCCCCCACAGCCGGATTCCAGATAGCGCCTCTTTTCTTCGGGCAAGGGAGTCCGGGTGACGGTCATTGCCTTGATGCCATCCAAGGTCTGGCCCTTGAATTGATTCTTGAAATACGCTTTTTCGATCTCGCCACCCAACCCCGGGTCCTCTTCATGGGCGGTGATTTCCACTCCCCGCACGCTGAAATCGGGGTTGAGCGCCACCATGAGATGGATCGCCGTCTTGTATCCGGGAAATTTTCCCGGGAGGATGTAGGCTAGGCGTTTCCCGTCCAACGCCGCGACGGTGAAGGCGTCCGCCTCTTGGAAAGAGTTGCCGGGTCCCAAGGCCGCAGCGATGGCCCGGCGCCGCTCCTGTTCGTCCACAGCCTCTTCCGGCGCAAGTTTCAGTTGAAGGCGCTCCACCCCCCGGTTGTCCCGGGCGATGATCCAGAATTCATACGCCCCTTGGCCTGCGGCCGGGATCAGGTAGCCGGAGCGGGTTGCCGCTTCATCCTCGAGGATATAGCGGTGAAGGGTGTGCAGCCTCAGGTTCGGCGGTGCCGGCTGCGCCTGGCTGTAGCCCAGCAACCCGGTCATGGTCTGTCGAATCTGAAGAAGCTCGTTCTGCTTTTTGGCCTTAGCCGTGGCGATGAAGACCCCGCCCATTACCCCACCGGCGATTAGGCAGGAAACCGTCAGCGCAGCGGCGATTTTAAAAATCTCCTTCATGCCGCACCCTCGGAGAACCGCCTCGGCCGGAACCACTGATCCAGGGCCGGGGTCAAGGGGTTCATCAGCAGGATGGCATAGCAGATCCCCTCCGGATATCCCCCCTTCAACCGGATGAGCACGGTCAGCGCCCCGATTCCGGCGCCGAAAACAAGCTGCCCCGTTTTCTGGCTGGGGGAGGTGACATAGTCGGTGGCCATGAAGAAGGCTCCGAGAATCAAGCCGCCGGAGAGGACGGCCAGGAGGGGGTTCCCCGAGAACAGATGCTCGCCGCCGAAGACCCAGGTCAGGCCGCCGGTGGAGACAATGACCGATACCGGGATGTGCCAGGTGATATAGCGCTTGTAAATCAGAAACAGCCCCCCGAGCAACAGCAGCAGCGCCGATGTCTCACCAATGCAGCCGGGTCTCAGGCCGATGAAAAAATCGGTGTAAACGGTCGACAGGGATCCGAATTTTTCTATAAATGCCGTCATCCCGTAATGCTTGAGCACATGCAGCGGGGTGGCGGCCGAGACGGCGTCGACCCTCGGCCCCAGGTGTTTGAACAGGGAGGTGCCGCGCAAGGGTTCCAGCCAGGCGGTGGTCATGGCGACCGGGTAAGTGGCTACCAGAAAGGCGCGGCCGATCAGCGCCGGGTTAAAAATGTTGAATCCCAATCCTCCCAAGAGCATCTTGGTCACAAAGATGGCCATGATCGCCCCCGCGACCGGTGTCCAATAGGGGACTCCCGGCGGGATGATGTAGGCCAACAGCAGGCCGGTGATCACGGCGCTGCCGTCGGTGATTTTAACCGGCCGATTTAAAAGTCGACCGGAAACCGCCTCGGTGGCCACGCAGGCGCCGACGCTGACCAGCGTGATGATCAGGGTCTGCAGGCCAAAGACGAATACCGACAGAATCAACGGCGGGGTCAGGCAGGCCACCACCGTCCACATGATGGTCGCCACCGTCGTGGGTTGCTTGATGTGCGGTGAAACCGATACG
>JBFYWX010000367.1:0-10482 GCA_041310825.1 Desulfobacteraceae bacterium
ACGCCCGCTCGAAGATGCGCCTCTTGGAAAACCAGACGGCGGAAGATGCCGCCGTACTGAACGCGGGGGACCCGATCATCCGCCGGCTGGCGACAGGCGTGCGCAGCCGCAAGCTCCTCTATAACAACCCGCCGCCGGCGGCGGCCGCCGCCCGGTTGAGGGGCACACGGCTCACCGTGACCCTCCCGGACCGCAGCCCGGTCGAGTTCGACCTCGCCTCCTACCGGCTACCGGGGCCCCACAACGCCGAGAACGCCAGCGCTGCGGCCCTGGCCGCACTCGCGGCCGGGGCCACTCCCGCCGGCGTCCAGGCGGCCTTGAGCGCGTTCGGTGGACTGCCCCACCGTCTGGAGCACCTCAGCCGGGTGAACGGGGTCGACTTCGTGAACGACTCCAAGGGGACCAATGTGGATGCAGTGCGGCGCGCCCTGGAGTGCTATTCCGCCCCGGTGGTGCTGATCATGGGCGGGCTGGACAAGGGCGGGAATTTCGGACTGCTGGCCGAGGCCGTGCGGCGCCGGGTCAAAACCCTCGTCGTGATGGGCAAGGCCGCCGCCACCATCCGCGCCGCACTGGGGGAGCTGGTGCCGATCGTTACCGCAACGGACATGGCCGGGGCGGTTCGCGCCGCGGCCGAACAGGCGGCCCCCGGCGAGACGGTGCTGCTCTCGCCCGGCTGCGCGAGCTTCGACCAGTACCCCAACTACGAAGCCCGGGGCGAGGATTTCCGCCGTGCGGTCCACTCGTTGACGACCCCCGCCGAGCGCGGCAGGACAGGAGCCTAACGATGCCGGCCGCCGCCGCCATGCCCGTCGCCCCGCGGTATGCCCGGGGCACCGCTTACGACCTGCAGCTGCTCTTCCCGGTGCTCTTCCTGGTGGGAATCGGCATCGTCATGGTCTACAGCGCCAGCTCGGCCCTGGCCTTGAAGAAGTTCGGTTCGGATTACTACTTCCTGCAAAAGCAGGCGCTCTTCGCCGCGATCGGCATCTGTCTCCTCGTGACCTGCCGCCACGTGCCCTATGGGCTCTACCGGCCGCTTGCCTATCCGATCCTGGCCTTGGCCGTCGTTCTGCTCGCAGCGGTGCTCGTGTCCCCCTGGGCGGTCACGGCCGGCGGATCGAGCCGCTGGCTGGGAATCGGAGCCCTCCGGTTCCAACCCGCGGAGTTCGCCCGCTTCGCGCTGATCGTCTACCTCGCCTACTCGCTCGAACGAAAGGCTGCCCTCATCAAAAACGCGGCGGTGGGCTTTGTCCCCCACGTCGTCGTCATGGGAGTCCTGGCGCTGCTCGTCCTGCAGCAGCCGGATTTCGGCGCAGCCGTGATCCTGGCGGGGGTGACCTGGGTAATGATGTTTGTCGGCGGGGTGCGGCTCTCCTACCTGCTCGGCACCTGCGCCTTTCTCGGGGCGGCCGGGGCCTATTTCATCATGCATGCGGAGTACCGCCTGCGCCGGGTGATGACCTTTCTCGACCCCTGGCAGTACTCCTCGGACGAGGGCTACCAGATCGTCCACTCCCTGATGGCTTTCGGCAGCGGCGGCTGGTGGGGAACGGGGATCGGCAACAGCCACCAGAAGCTCTTCTACCTGCCGGAGCCGCACACGGACTTCATCTTTTCGGTGGTCGGCGAAGAGTTGGGGCTCGCGGGCGTCATGGTCATCATCTTTCTCTACGCGCTCATCGTGTGGAAAGGGGTACGGATCGCGCGCAACGCCCCGGACCTTTTCGGCTGCTACCTCGCTCTCGGCCTCACGACCGCCCTGGGGCTGCAAATCTGCATCAACATGGGCGTCACTTTAGGGCTTCTGCCCACCAAAGGGCTCACCCTGCCCTTTCTGAGCTACGGGGGGACGTCGCTGGTGCTGAACATGGCCACGATCGGGATCCTGATGAACATCGGCGCCGCCGGCAGATCGGCGCGGAGGCCGGCGCGATGAACTCCCCCCGCGCCCAGCAGCCCTTCAGCCCAGCCCCCCCGCAGAGTGTCGTCATCGCGGGCGGCGGCACCGGGGGCCACCTCTTTCCCGGGATCGCCATCGCCGAGGAGATCCGCGCGCGGTCCCCGGACTGCCGGGTGCTCTTCATCAGCCGGGGCAACGACTTCGAGCGCGCGGCCCTCACGCGGGCGGGTTTCCCGCTCGCCGCGATCGCGATCGAAGGCATAAAAGGCCGCGGCCTCTGGAACCAGACACGGGCCTTGCTGCGACTGCCCGGGGCGGTGCTCACCTCCTCCGCCCTCCTCGGCGCCGCCCGGCCCGGGATCGTAATCGGTCTAGGGAGCTACGCGGCCGGCCCGGTGGTCATGGCGGCCTGGCTACGGCGGGTGCCGATCGGCCTGTGCGAGCAGAACACGCTCCCGGGAATCACCAACCGCAGCCTCGCGCGGCTGGCCGACCGGATCTACACCTCATTCGAGCAGACCGCGGGCGGCTTCGCCCCGCAGAAGGTGCTGTGGACCGGAAACTCGCTCCGGATGGAGATCGTCCGCGCCGCCGAAGGCGCCGAAAGACGGGCCAGCGGCGGGCGCTTCTCGGTGCTCGTCCTCGGCGGCAGCCAGGGCGCGCATGCCATCAACCGCGGGGTCAGCGAGGCACTGGCCCACCTCGCCCCGCGCGAGCGCTTCGAGTTCGTGCATCAGACCGGAGCGGCGGACGCAGCGGCGGTGGCGGATGCCTACCGCCAGGCCGGCATTCCCGCCCGGGTCCAGGCCTTCTTCGAGGACATGGCCGAGCGCTATCTCGCGAGCGATCTCATCGTCTGCCGCGCCGGGGCCACCACGGTCGCCGAAATCACGGCCCTGGGCAAGCCCGCGCTCTTCATTCCTTTTCCGCACGCGGCGGACGACCACCAGCGCTGGAACGCGGAGCGCCTGGTCCAGGCCGGGGCGGCGGAGATGATCCTGGAAGCGGAGCTGACCGGCGAGCGGCTGGCCGCCCGCATCGCCCACTTCGCCGCGCACCCGGAGGCGCTGACCGCGCTCGCCGCCCGCGCGGCGGCCTTGGGCCGGCCGGATGCCGCCCGGCGCATCGTGGACGACTGCTTCCGTTTGGCGGCATCCCGCCGACCAGCCAACAGGCTGACCGGCTGACGGGCCGACGGATCAACGGATCAACCAATCAACCGCCCGACCGGCCGACGGGCCAACGGGCCGACCGGCTGACCGGCCGACGGGCCGACGGGTCGACGGGTCGACGGATCAAACCCATGTACCTCAAAAAATACCGTATCCACTTCGTGGGCATCGGCGGCATCGGCATGAGCGGAATCGCCGAGCTGCTCCTCAACCTCGGCTACCGGGTCTCCGGATCGGACCTCAAGCCCTCCGAGATCACCGCGCGCTTAAAGGGGCTCGGAGCCGTCGTCACCGCAGGCCACAACGCGGAGTGCGTTGAGGGGTCCGACGTGGTGGTGACCTCCTCGGCGGTGCGGCCGAGCAACCCCGAGGTCGTGGCCGCCCAGCGCCAGTCGATCCCGGTGATCCCGCGCGCCGAGATGCTGGCCGAGCTGATGCGCCTGAAGTACAGCATCGCGGTCGCCGGCGCCCACGGCAAGACCACGACCACCTCCGTCGTGGCCGCCGTGCTCGCCCGCGGCGGGTTGGACCCAACCGTGGTGATCGGCGGCAAGCTGATCAGCCTCGGGACCAACGCCGTCCTCGGCAAAGGGGACTTCATCGTGGCCGAGGCCGACGAGAGCGACGGCTCCTTCCTGCGCTACTCTCCGGCCATTGCGGTCGTGACCAACATCGACCGGGAGCACCTGGACTTCTACCCCGACCTGGAGGCGATCCAGCGGGCCTTTCTGCAGTTCATCGACCGGCTGCCGTTTTACGGCCTGGCCGTGCTCTGCCTGGACGACGAACCGACCCAAGCCATCCTGCCGAAGGTCCACAAACGCCACACCACCTACGGCATGAGCCCGCAGGCCGATTTCCAGATTGCCGAGGTGGCCTTCGAAGGCCGCCGCAGCCGCTTCTCCGTGCGACACCGCGGCCGGCCGCTCGGGCGCTTCCACCTGAACCTGCCCGGGGTGCACAACATCTACAACGCCACCGCCGGCATCGCGGTAGGCCTCGAGCTGGACATCCCCGTGGAGCGCATCCAGGCCGCCCTGGAGGAGATCGCCGGGGTCCAGCGCCGGCTGGAGGTCAAGGGGGAAAAAGAAGGGGTGATCGTGGTGGACGACTACGGCCACCACCCCACCGAAATCAAGATGACCCTCGAGGCCGCGAAGGCCTGTTGGCCCGAGCGGCGCATGGTGGTGGTGTTCCAGCCGCACCGCTACAGCCGTACGCGGGCCCTTTTCGACGAGTTCACGCGAGCCTTCTACCAATCGCAGCTCCTGTGCGTACTGCCGATCTACGCCGCCGGCGAAGAGCCGATCGAAGGGGTGAGCGGCCGGGCCCTCTGCGAGGGGATCAAAGCGCACGGCCACAAGCAGGTGGTCTGGGTCGAAGACCTGAAGGCCGCCGCCGAGTTCCTTAAAGGCGCCCTCGCCCCCGGGGACCTGCTCTTGACGCTGGGGGCCGGGGATGTCTGGAAAGTCGGCGACCGGATCCTCAGCGCCGGAGGCAGCTGAATGAACCGCCGGATTCGCACCCCATCGCGCCGTGTCGGGGGACCGCGCCGGAACGTCAGCCGGCGGGCCCGTGCGGCCCGCATGCAGCGGTTCCTGGGGCGCCTTGTGCTGGCGGCCAAGCTGGCCGGCGGCGCCGCGGGCGTCGCCCTGGTGAGCCTTTTCTTCATCTTCGTGCACGATCTCTTCATCCAGAGCGACTATTTCAACGCACGCGAGGTCCAGGTGGAGGGGGCCGAACGGATGAAGCTAAAGGAGATCCACGCGCTGACCGGGATCCGACCGGGGGTCAACGTGCTGGCGATCAACCTGTCGGCCGCCCGCCGGGGGCTCCTCTCCCACCCCTGGGTCGCCGAGGCCCAGGTCCAACGCGAGCTGCCCGCACGGGTGCACATCAAGGTCCGCGAGCACGTCCCGGTGGCGATCGTCGATGTCGGACAGCGGTTTTTGCTGAACGCCCAGGGGGAGATCTTCAAGCTCTGGGAGCCCTCGGACCCGCCCGGGCTTCCGGTCGTGAGCGGTCTGCAGGCGGCCGACCTCCATGCCGCCGAGCGCTCCGGGGCCGCCGGGGGGCCGCTGCGCCTCGCCCTCGGCCCGGAGCCGCCCCCGGACCCGGTCCGCAACCGGCCGCTGGAGGCTGTGCTGCAGGTGCTGGCCCTGGGGCGCGAACCGAATGCCGCCCTGCCCTCCCGCCAGGTGCGGGCGATCCGGGTCGACCGTGAGCTCGGGATCACCGTCACGGCGTTCGCGGAGGCCGCCGCGGTGCGCCTCGGTTACGACGACTATCCGGCCAAGTACCGGCTGCTGGCGGATCTTTTGGCCTTTTTCAAGGCCCACCCGCCGGCGGTCGACTTCGACCGCATCGACCTGAGCGATGTCCACCGGGTGATCGTCAACCCGGTGAAAACCGACCCGGCACGCGTGGGAGGAGGTTGAGCATGCAGCGCAAGGAAGACATCATCGTCGGCCTGGACATCGGCACCACCAAGATCTGCGCGGTGGTGGGGGAGGTCACCGAAGCCGGCATCAGCATCATCGGGATCGGCACCCACCCCTCGATCGGCCTGCGGAAAGGAGTCGTCGTCAACATCGAGGCGACGGTCGACTCCATCAAGAAGGCCGTCGAGGAGGCCGAGCTCATGGCCGGCTGCGAGATCTCCTCAGTCTACACCGGCATTGCCGGCGGGCACATCACGGGGATCAACAGCAGCGGCATCGTGGCCATCAAGGGCTCGGAGATCACGCCCCAGGACGTCGAGCGGGTGATCGACGCCGCGCGGGCGGTGGCGATCCCGATGGACCGTGAAGTCATCCACGTGCTGCCCCAGGACTACATCGTCGACGGGCAGCCCGGGATCCAGAACCCGGTCGGCATGTCCGGCGTGCGGCTGGAGGCGAAGATCCACATCGTCACCGGGGCCGTGACCTCGGCCCACAACCTGGTCAAGTGCGCCAACCGCTCGGGGCTCGACGTGTGCGACATCGTGCTGGAGTCCCTGGCCTCGGGCGAGGCCGTGCTCTCCGAAGAGGAAAAACAGCTCGGGGCGGCGCTCCTGGACCTGGGGGGCGGCACGACGGATTTGGCCGTCTTCTCGGGCAGGAACATCAAGCACACCTTCGTCCTGGCCCTGGGCGGCGACAACCTGACCAACGACATCGCCATCGGCCTGCGCTGCCCGCACCCGGAGGCCGAGAAAATCAAGAAGAAATTCGGCAGCTGCATCGCCCGCAGCATCCGGCCCGAGGAGACCATCGAGGTGCCCGGGGTGAACGGCCGTGAACCGCGCAAGCTCCCGCGCCAGATCCTGGGCGAAATCCTGGAGCCGCGGATGGAGGAGATCTTCGCGCTCGTGAACGGGGAGATCTACCGCGCCGGCATGGAAAACCTGGTCTCCTCCGGGATGGTCTTGACCGGGGGCACGGCGCTCCTCGATGGGGTGACCGAGATCGCCGAGTCGGTCTTCAGCCTGCCGACCCGCATCGGCTGCCCCCAAGGGCTCAAAGGGTTGGCGGACGTGGTCCAGAACCCCATGTACGCGACCGGGGTGGGCCTTGTGCTCTACGGGGCGCGCCGGCACCCGAAAGACAAGAAGAAATTTCGCATCCGCGACCGCAACATTTTCAACCGTCTCGTGACGCGCATGAAACGCTGGTTCAAGGATGTGGTGTGAAGAAACGGTGCACGGCGCACGGTGCACGGTGCACGGCAGCTGGTCGATCAACACCATAAACGATTTACCAAACACGAAACACGAAACACTACACACCAACCAATGGCAGGAGGGCAACCGATGTTCACGTATGTAGACACAGAAAAGTCGGCAAAGATCAAGGTGATCGGGGTAGGCGGTGCCGGGGGCAACGCGATCAACAACATGATCCGCTCCGGTCTCCAGGGGGTCAAATTCATCGCGGCCAACACCGACGCCCAGGCGCTGGAGGTCTCCCGCGCCGACACCCGCATCCAACTCGGGGACAACATCACGGAAGGGCTGGGGGCGGGTGCCAACCCCCAGATCGGCCGCGATGCGGCTCTCGAGACCGTGGAGGAGCTGCGCAGTGCGCTCAAGGAGAGCCACATGGTCTTCATCACCGCCGGGCTCGGGGGCGGCACCGGCACCGGGGCCACTCCGGTCATCGCGGAGATCTGCCGCGAGATGGGGGCGCTCACGGTGGCGGTGGTCACCCGACCCTTTTCCTTCGAGGGCAGGAAGCGCGCCCAAATCGCCGAACAGGGACTGTCCGAGCTCAAGAAAGTGGTCGACACGGCCATCACCATCCCCAACGACCGCCTGCGGGTGCTGGCATCGAAAAAGGCCACCCTGATGGAGATGTTCATGCGCGCCGACGAGATCCTGCTGCACGCGGTAAAAGGCATCACCGACCTTATCATCATGCCGGGGCTCGTCAACCTCGACTTCGCCGACGTGCGCACCACCATGTCCAAGGCCGGCATGGCCCTCATGGGGGTCGGCATCGCCTCGGGAGAGAACCGCGCCGTCGAGGCGGCCGAAAAAGCGATCTCCCACCCCCTGCTCGAGGACATTTCCATCTCCGGTGCGCGCGGGGTGCTCATGAACATCACCGCATCGAGCAGCATGGAGTTCGAAGAGGTGGCCGAGGCCTCCGAGCGGATCCACAAAGAGGTCGGCGAGGAGGCCGAGATCTTCTGGGGCACCTCCGTCGACGACAGCCTGGGCGAGGAGATGCGGGTGACGGTGATCGCAACCGGGATCGGCGCCGAGGCCGAGACCTGCCGCCTGAAGGAAAAGGAGAGCGGCGCCCGCGACAAGAAGACCGTCCAGCCCCTGCGAGGCAAGGTCCGCGACGTCACCCCGGCCGACCTGGAACGGGGCGAGATCGTCTCGGAGTTGGACGAGCCCACCTTCCTCCGCAACCGGCGTGCAGTCGGCGAGAGCTCGGGCGCTCTCTACCGCGGGGTGGGCCGCATGGCGCTCGACGACACGGACCTGGACGTTCCGACCTTTCTGCGCCGGAAGGCGGACTGACGCACCGGGGGGCATCGGGTTGCCGTCCCTTCGCCGGCCGTGTATAGAACTGGTTTCATAACCTCGTCTAACGGTTGGGGGAGGCGTTGCAGGCCTCTCGAACGTGCTCACAACCTGACAAGGTTGCTGCGCTTTCGAATCGGCCTGCGCCTTTCCCGCACCCGTGATCCGAGGTTGTGAAACCAGTTCTAGCCCGGGGAGGAGGACCACCGCGTGCACCACGCCCCACACGACCGCACCCCCGGCGCCGCGGAGGTCGGCACCATCCGCAAGGACCGGCGCGGGCGGACCACCGTTGCCCTGGTCTACCCGAACCGCTACCATGTCGGGATGTCCAACCTCGGCCTGCAGTCGATCTACGCGCTGCTCAACCGGCAGAATGAAATTGTCTGCGAACGCGCCTTCCTGCCCGCGGACGATGCCCCCGGCCCCGACCGCCTGACGACGATCGAGTCGGGCCGGCCGGTGGCCGAGGCGGATCTCATCGCCTTTTCCATCTCCTTCGAAAGCGACTACCCCAACCTGCTGCAGATCTTAGAGCAAGCCGGGCTGCCGCTCGCCGCCACCGCGCGGGACGAACGCCACCCCCTGGTGGTCGCGGGCGGGGTGGCCTGTTTTCTGAACCCGGAACCGATTGCCCCCTTCATCGATTTGTTCCTGATCGGGGAGGCCGAAGCGATCCTGCCGCAGTTCCTCGTGCACTTCCGGCCCGGGGCCGAACGCCGGCAGTTGCTGCTCCGCCTGGCCCGTGACGTCCCCGGGGCGTATGCGCCTGCCTTCTACGAGGTGGGCTATACCCCGACGGGCACGATCGCTGCCTTCCAGCCGACCCTCCCCGACCTCCCGTCGCGCATCGTCCGCCCCCTCGTGCGGGATCTCTCCGGCACGGCCACCTGCAGCGCCGTGGTCACCCCCGACACGGCCTTCGGCCGCTCCTTTCTGGTGGAGGTGGGCCGCGGCTGCCCGCACGGGTGCCGCTTCTGCAGCGCGGGGTTCGTCTACCGCCCCCCGCGCTTCCGGCCCGCCGCCGAGCTCGCCGCCACCATGCGCCGGGGCCTTGAGACCACCGACCAGCTCGGCCTGGTGGGCGCGGCGGTCTCCGACCTGCCCGGGATCGGCGCCCTCTGCGCCCAGTTCGCCGGGGGCGACACCCGCATCTCCTTTAGCTCGCTCCGGGCGGACGCCCTCGGACCTGAGCTCGTGCGCGCCCTTCAGCAAAGCGGGGTCAGGACGGCCACGATCGCCCCGGAGGCGGGCTCCGAGCGCCTGCGCCGGGTGATCAACAAGGGAATCACCGAGGCCGATGTGCTCGCCGCCGCCGAGACCCTGGTCGCCCACGGCATCCCCAACCTTAAACTCTACTTCATGGTGGGGCTTCCGACCGAGACCGAGGCCGACATCGCGGCCATCGCGGAGCTTGTCAAGCACATTAAACACGTGTTTTTGAAGACAAGCCGCAGCCGCCGCGCGATCGGCACCATCACGGCGGGGGTCAGCTGTTTCGTACCGAAGCCCTTCACCCCGTTCCAGTGGGCGGCCATGGAGGAGGTCCCGCGCCTCAAGGCCAAACTGCGCCGGATCAAAACCGAGCTCGGCCGGGTGCCGAACGTGCGCGTGCACGCCGACGTCCCCCGCTGGGCCTACGTACAGGCACTGTTGTCGCGCGGCGACCGGCGGACGGCCGACATTCTCGCCCGGGTCCATGCCCTTCGGGGCAACTGGCCCCAGGCGCTGAAGAGCGTGTCTCTGAACGCGGATTTCTATGTTCACCGCGAGCGAGCCGCGGACGAGGTTTTTCCCTGGGATTTCATCGATCACGGGGTCACGCGGGAGTTCCTGGAGGCGGAGTACCGCCGGGCCCTGGAGGGCCGCCCGGGCCCCGTCTGCGCGGGGGGAGGCTGCCGGCTCTGCGGGGCCTGCACGGGCGCGGAGGGGGAACCCGACGCGGGTACCGGCCGACACCGGTAATGCCGGGTGCAGGATGCGCGATACGCGATGCGGGCGAGGGCCGACTGAACGCTGAAGCCTTTTAAAAAAAATCCCCCCTGCCCCCCTTTGTCAAAGGGGGATGGGAGAAGAGACAGAACACCGAACACTATCTACGCACCTTCACTCGGTATCCACGCCGTTGGCGGCCGCCAGAGCGGCGAGCAGCGCCTGCATGTCCCCCGGCAGCGGGGACTCGAAGCGCCGGCGCTCGCCGGTGTGGGGGTGACCGAACTCAAGCCGCCAGGCGTGGAGCATCTGGCGCCGGACGGAGTCCAGAAGGGGGTGCGCCGCACCCGCGGCCGGGGCGGGCGCCGCCCGGCGCCGGCTGTAAACGGGGTCGCCCACGATGGGGTGGTGGAGGGCCGCGCAATGCACGCGGATCTGGTGGGTACGACCGGTCTTGAGCT
>JBFYWX010000377.1:0-6827 GCA_041310825.1 Desulfobacteraceae bacterium
ATGTCCTGGTCCGGTCGCTCGCGCTGGACGATGCGGACGAGGTGTTCACGGCCGCCCTCCTGCACGATATCGGCAAGCTCGTGCTCGGGGCCTATGTGCAGGAGGACCTGGACCGGATCGAGCAGATGGTGGCGAAGGGCCTCACCTTCGAAGTGGCCGAATACATCGTTCTCGGCACCACCCATGCGGAGATCGGTGCGCGAATTCTCCAGCGGTGGTCCCTGCCGCAACGGCTCGTCAATGCCGTGAGCCTGCACCACGACCCCGAAAACTGCCGGACACCCTGCGTGCTGAGCGACGTGGTGCATGTCGCCGACATCATGGTCCGGGCGATCGGTTATGGAACAAGCCGCAACGGAAATGCATCCGAGCCGGCCTTCGATGCCGTCGAACGCTTGGAGCTGGCAACCGGCAGGATCCAGGAGCTGGCCGCGCAGACGCTTCAGGAGGTCGGTCGGCTGTCGGAAATGGTGAATTGAGGCAAGGTCCGGCCGCCGCCACCGACGCCATGGCGTCGTGTCAGAGGGTCTCCCGCCATCGCCACTCGACCCGGTCCCCCTCCACGTGGCAGACCAGGGTCCGATCGGCCGCCGCCTGCACGATGGCCGTGCGAACCTCCGGGCGGTGGCCGAACCCGTTTTCGCAGACGTGGGACAAGAGCCGTTCCAAAGGCGGCGGCGCGCCGATTCCCCCCGCCTCGCTGCGCCAGCTTCCCCGGGTTTCGATCACCCGCCCCATCATCAGGTCGTAGACCGCCACGATCCGCTCCAGGTTGGTCAGCTGGTAGGCCTCGTCGGCGGTGGCCGTCCCGCGCTGCATGCGCTCGCGGATCTCCCCCAGGTAGCGGTTGTAGCCCGTCTCCCATTCGATCGCGACCGCATCGAGCATCTCCCGCGTGACGGCCGGGGTCTCCACCACGGCCCGGTTGGCGTGGTACTGCGACCAGTCGTCGGTCAGGATGCGCAGGCCGAGCGCCTCGCTGCGGTCGCGCACCTCGGTGCCCGGGAAGGGGGCGAGCAGATGGAACCCGTAGAGGAGCCCGAGCGCCTTCAGCCGCCGGCCGAAGTCCATCGATTCCTGCATGGTCGCGGGCGTCTCGCCCGGCAGCCCCAGAATGAAAGAGGCGAAGGGGGTCACCCCGGTGCGGGCGCACATTTCCACCGCCGCCGCCACCTGCTCGGGGGTGATCCGTTTCTTAATGGTCTTCAAGATGCCGCGGTTGGCGGACTCGACTCCGAAGCTGACCGCCGTGCAACCGGCGGCCTGCATGCGGGCGAGGATCTCTTCCGAGACCGTGTCCACCCGGGCAAACGAGGTCCACTTGACCCTGACCCCGCGGCGCCGGATCTCATCGCATACGCCGAAGCAGTGGCGCGGCGCGGCCGTGAACAGATCGTCGGCGATGTTGACCTGGTGAAACCCGAGGCGGCTCAGCGCTTCGAGCTCGTCGACCACGCGCTCGGGGCTGCGGTAGCGCACACGCGCGCCCACCATTTTGCGGCCGACGCAGAAAATGCATCGGTGGGGGCACCCGCGCGAGGTGGTCATGCTGATCGGCATCCCCAGGGCGCGGTAGCGGCCCAGTGGCAGCAGGTGGCGCGCCGGCGGCGGCAGGCTGTCCAGGTCGGCGATGAACTTGCGGCGCGGCGCGATGTGGACCGAGCCGCCCGCGCGCCAGGCGGTTCCGAGGATGCCATCGAATCCCCGGCCCGCCGCCGCCGCCCGCGCCAACGCGACGATGGTGCGCTCGCCCTCGCCGATCACGGCGACGTCCAACGCCGGGCAGGCATCCAGGGTTTCGCGGGCGGCGAAGCTGACGTGGGGGCCGCCCAGGACCGTCAGGATGCGCGGGTCGATGCGCTTTACCGCCGCGAGGACCCCCAGGGCATGGTCGACCGTCATCGTCACGGCCGTGGCCCCGGCCAGGTGCGGCTTGAAATCGGCGAGAAGCTCGGCGAGATCCTCCGCGCGGTAGGGGTGCACCACGAGGTCCAGGACCCGGACCTCGGCCCCGGCCGCCTCCAGGGCGGCCGCCAGATAGGCCAGCCCCAGAGGCGGGGAGGGGGTTTCGGCGATGGGGTAGAAGGGGTTGATCAGTAAAACGCGCATAAAAGAAGAAGCCCGAAAAAATAGGTCCTATAGGACCTGTAGGACCTATCAAAACAGCGGGGCCGGCCGAACATCCGTCCAGGCCCCGCCGCTGTGGTTCAACGCCGGTCTAGAACAACCCGGAGACCGCACCGGTGTTCACGTCCACGTCGATGCGCCGGAAGGCCGGGTTGGAGCTCGTGCCCGGCATCAGGCTGATGGTGCCGGCGCAGGGGCAGAGGAACTTGGCGCCGGAGTAGATCAGGACGTCGCGGATGGGCAGGGTCCAGCCCTTGGGCACGCCCTTGATGACCGGGTCGTGGCTGAGGGAGAGATGGGTCTTGACCATCATGGTGGCGAAGTCCGCGTACTTGGGATCGGACTCGAGCATCTTGGCCTTGGCCTCGGCCTCCGGCAGCCAGGAGACGCCGTCGGCGCCGTAGACCTCCTTGGCGATTTTGGCCACGCGCTCGCGCAGCTTCATCTCGAGCGGGTAGAGGAATTTGAATTCCGATTTTTCGTTGCAGGCGTCGATGACCGCATCGGCCAGCTCGAGCGCCCCGTCACCGCCCTTCAGCCAGTGCTGGGACTCGGCGCAGCGCGCGCCCGCCGCCTCGGCCGCCTTCTTGACCACCTTCACTTCGGCGTCGGTGTCGGTGTAGAAGCGGTTCACGCAGACCACCGGGTTGATGCCCGACTTGCGGATGACGTTGATCAGGTGCACCATGTTGGCGCAGCCCTTCTCCACCAGGGCGAGGTTCTCCTTGGTGTATTCCTCGGGCAAGGCCTTGCCGGCCACGACCTTGGGCCCGCCGCCGTGCATCTTGAGGGCGCGGATGGTGGCGGTGAGCACCGACACATGGGGCTTGAGGCCGCTGTTGCGGCACTTCACGTTCCAGAACTTCTCGAAGCCGATGTCGGCGGCGAAGCCGGACTCGGTCACGTGGTAGTCGAACATTTTGAGCCCGATGCGGTCGGCGATGATCGAGGACTGGCCGACGGCGATGTTGGCGAAGGGGCCCGCATGCACCAGACAGGGCTGGTACTCGGCCGTGCTCATCAGGGTGGGGTTGATGGTGTTGCGCATGAAGGCCGTCATGGCGTTGCCGACTTCGAGGTCCCCGGTCGTCACGGGTTTGCCGTTCTTGTCGAAGGCTACCGTGATCTCGTTCAGGCGCTTCTTGAGGTCCGCCAAGTCCCTGATGATCGAGAGAATGGCCATGCACTCGGAGCCCACGGCGATGCCGAACTTGGACTGCATCATGTAGCCGTCCTGCCGCCCGCCGATGCCGATGATGATGTTGCGCAGGGCCTGGGCGCAGAAGTCCATGATCCAGCCCATCTCGATCCGGGTGGGGTCGATATCGAGCCGGCGCATCTTGGTCAGGCGTGCCAGTTGCTCGTCGTTGTAGTTGCGCTCGTGCTGCATGCGCGAGGTCATGGCCACCATGGCCAGGTTGTGGGCGTTCATGATGTCGTTGATGTCTCCGGTCAGCCCCAGGGAGAACTCGGTCATGGGGATCAAGAGCGCGTTGCCGCCGCCGGCCGCCGTGCCCTTGACGTTCATCGTCGGCCCGCCCGAGGGCTGGCGCAGGGCGCCGCCCACCTTCTTGCCGCGCTTGCCGAGGCCCTCCATCAGCCCGACGGAGGTGGTGCTCTTGCCTTCTCCCAGGGGGGTCGGCGTGATGGCGGTCACCTCGATGTACTTCCCGTCCGGCTTGTCCTGGAGACGGTTGATGATCTTGAGAAAATCCATCTTCGCTAGCCGGCCCATGGGGAGCATTTCATCCTTCTGGAGTCCCAGCTTCTCCCGCCATTGCTCGGGGGTTGGCATGTTTTTCTCGGCAGCCTCGGAAATCTGCCAGTCGGCCATCTTGGTCGCATCGTACGCCATCGGTGAATTCCTCCTTTTGGTGTGTGGTAGTGGTAGTAGCGACTCGAGCCATCGCCGCGTGCGCGCATCCTACGGCACGCGGCGGCCGATGTGCCGGTCAGGCTCGGTAAAATACAGAATTATCAGCTAAAATTAAGTCTTGTGCCTATACCATCCGGGCAGTGCTTTGGCAAGAGGTTTGTTTTCACGACCGGGCCTCCCCCGTAGGTTGCAGCTGGTGCAGGCGGTAGTAAAACCCCTTGAGCCCCATCAGCTCCGGGTGCGACCCGGATTCGATGATCCGCCCGCGGTTCAGCACCAGGATGCGGTCCGCGTATCGCACCGTGGAGAGGCGGTGGGCGACCACCAGGGCCGTGCGTTGCTGCATCAGGCGGGAGAGGGCCTGCTGGACGAGTTGCTCGGTCTGGGAGTCGATGGCGGAGGTGGCCTCGTCGAAGAGGATCAGCTGCGGGTTGCGTGCAAAGGCGCGGGCGATGGCAATCAGCTGGCGCTCGCCGCTCGAGATCAGACTCCCACCCTCCCCGAGATCCGTGTCCAGGCCGCGTGGCAGGCGGCCCACCAACCGCTCCAGGTTGGCGGCGGCGACGATGGCCTGCTCCCGGCCGGGGTCGGCCGCCGGAGCGCCTTCGAAGATGTTGCGCCGGATGGAGCCGGAGAAGAGCAGGGGGTCCTGCATCACGAGCGCCATGCGGTCGCGGAAGGCGGGGCTTGGAAGCGTGCGCAGGTCGCGGCCGTTGATCAAAACCGCGCCGGCCGTGGGGTCGTAGAGCCGCGGGATCAGGTTGATGAGCGAGCTCTTGCCGGCGCCGGTCGGCCCCACGACGGCCAGGGTCTCCCCGCGGCGGAGCTCGAAGGAGACCGATCGGAGGACGGGCTCCCCGGGCACGTAGGCGAAATCGACCCGGTCGAAGCGGAGGGAGTCGACCACCGCGATCGGTGCGGCCGGCGCCGGGGGCTGCGGCAGCATGGTGTGGTTGTCCAGCACCAGGAAAATACGCTCGGCGGAGGCCATGGCGTTTTGGAGGATGTTGTACTTCTCGGCCAGGTCCCGCAGCGGCCGGAAGAACATGCGGATGTAGGCCGTGAAGGCCACCAGTGCCCCCAGGCTGAGGGACTCGTCTATCACGCGCCCGCCGCCGTACCAGATGATGAGGGCCACCGCGACGACGGCCAGGACCTCGATCAGGGGCATGAAGACCGCCAGCACCCGGATCTGGCGCATGCCGGCCAGGTAGTTCGCGTGGTTGAGCACGGCAAAGCGGCGGTGATTGTCGGCCTCCCGCCGGAAGAGCTGGATGACTCGCATCCCGCCGATGGTCTCGGCGAAGCGCGAATTGATCTCGGCCACCTGCACGCGCAGGATGCGGAAGATGTCCCGGGCGCGACGCGAAAAGACGACCGAGGCCGCCGCCACCGCCGGGATCACGATAAAAGTCACCAGGGCGAGTCTCCAGTTCAAGACCAGCATCACGGCGGCGATCCCGACGAGGAGCACCAGGTCCTTGAACACAAAGGAGACAAAGGAGGTGAAGAGCTCGTACATGTTCTGGACGTCGCTCGTCAGCCGCGTCACCAGCCGTCCCACGGGGTTGCGGGTGAAGAACTCGAGCGCGAGGTCCTGGACGTGCGCGAGGAGGCGCATGCGCAGGTCGTGCATGATCCGCTGGCCGGTAATCTCCATCACCATCGCCTGGGCGAAGTTCAAGGCAAAGCCGGCGGCCGACATGAGGACGAAGATCGCCGTCAGCCAGACAAGCCCGGCCAGGTCCCCGCGGCGCAGCGTTGCGAGGTCCGCCCGGTCGAGCCGCGGCAGGTCCGCAAAGGCGATCTGCGCCCGCTGTTCCCGCACCTCGAAAAGCCCCGGGTATTTCGCGGCGGCGGCCGCGGCGGCCGGATCCGAAAGATCGACCACCAGACGGCGTTCGCTCGCCGCGTCCGCCGTACGGCCCGCGGCGGACGCCTCGCGGCCGGGGACGATGTAGCGGTCGATGGCGATCTTGGTCAACAGCGGCAGGGCGAGGTCGAGCAGTGTGATCAGCAGCACCAGAACCACCGAGCCGGCCAGCAGCCGGCGGTGCGGCCGGGCCAGGGGGGCGAGGCGGCCGAGCAGGCTCAAGTCGTAAGTTTTGCCCAGCCGGGCTTCTTCAAAGTAGCCGTAATCCGTCGGCATGATAGGTCTGCTCCATCTCCTGCAGACGGCAGGTGTCGGCATAGTAGCGGCTCGTTTGCAATAGTTCCTCGTGGCGGCCGGCGTGTGTGATCCGTCCCTGCTCCAGGACGATGATGCGGTCGGCGAACTGTACGGCCGAGACCCGGTGCGAGATGATGATGAGGGTGTGCGACCCGGCCCGGCGCCGCAGGCTGGCGACGATGGCGGCGCCGGTTTCGAAGTCCACCTGGCTGATCGGGTCGTCCAAGACCATGACCGGGGCCGCCGCCAGCAGGCAGCGCGCCAGGGCCACCCGCTGTTTCTGCCCGCCCGAGAGCATGACCCCGCGCTCGCCGACCACCGTGTCGAACCCCTGCGGAAAGTCGTGCACCGTCTCGATCAGGGCGGCCTCACGCGCCGCCGCGGCCAGCCGCTCGTCGCTCTCCTCCGGGTCGCCGAAGGCGATGTTGTCGCGGATCGTCCCGGCGAAGAGAAAGGGCTCCTGGGGCATGACGGCGATTTGCCGGCGCAGCTCCCCCAGGCAGATCGCTCGGACGTCGTGGCCCCCGATCCGCAGGGCCCCTGCGGTCGGGTCGTAGAGCCGCGGGATGAGACCGGCCAGGGTGCTTTTCCCGCTGCCCGGCGGCCCGACGATGCCGAGCACCGTGCCGGGCGCAATGGAAAGGTCGATCCCCT
>JBFYWX010000379.1:0-20400 GCA_041310825.1 Desulfobacteraceae bacterium
CGAACTCCACCATGCAGGTGTCCTCGTCCACCACGATCATGCCGCCGGAGCCCATGACGGCCCCTACCTCCCGGAGAGCGTCGAAATCCACCTTGACGTTCAGATGGGCCGGCGGAATGCAACCGCCGAGCGGCCCGCCGGTCTGGACGGCCTTGAACCGCTTCCCATCGGCGATTCCACCGCCGATGTCGTAGATGATCTCCCCGAGCGGGATGCCCATGGGCACCTCGACCAGCCCGGTGTGGCGGACCTTGCCGGTCAGGGCGAAGATGGCCGTGCCGGGGCTCTTCGGCGAGCCGATGGCGGCGAACCACTCCGCTCCGTTAAGGATGATGCGGGGCGTCAAGGCGTAACTCTTGACGTTGTTGAGAATGGTGGGCTTATTCCAGAGACCCGCCACCGCCGGAAACGGCGGGCGCGGGCGCGGCTCGCCCCGCCGGCCTTCGATCGAGGCGAGCAGCGCGGTCTCCTCGCCGCACACGAAGGCGCCCGCCCCCTCCTTGACCGCCAGATCGAAGCTGAACCCGGTGCCCAGAATGTCTTCGCCGAGCAGTCCCAGCTCCCGCGCCTGGGCGATGGCAGTGTGCAGGCGCTTCAGGGCCAGTGGGTATTCCGCACGACAGTAGACATAGCCGCGGGCGGAGCCGATGGCGAAGGCGGCGATGGCCATGCCCTCGATCAGGCTGTGGGGGTCGCCTTCGATGATGCTTCTATCC
The DNA here is from genome assembly GCA_041310825.1 of Desulfobacteraceae bacterium. Lineage (GTDB taxonomy): Bacteria > Desulfobacterota > Desulfobacteria > Desulfobacterales > SpSt-501 > SpSt-501. Next base: position 717 of record JBFYWX010000379.1, read on the forward strand.
ATGAAGGCCCCCGGGTCGCCCTCGTCGGCGTTGCAGACCACGTACTTGGGCTCGCCCTTGGAGAGGCGGGTGAACTCCCATTTCAACCCGGTCGGAAACCCGGCCCCGCCGCGGCCCCTCAGACCGGAGGCCTTCATCTCGTTCAGGACCCGCTGCGGGGTCATCTCCTTCAGCACCCGGGCGAGGGCGGCGTAGCCGTCGTGCGCGAGGGCGGCCCGGATCTCTTCGGGGTCGATCAGGCCGCAGTTCTGCAGCGCGAGGCGCTGCTGTTTGCGGTAGAAGGGCAGCTCCGCGTAGAGCGGTACGGCGGCCGCTTCCGGCGGAGCCGGCGGGGGGGAGGGCCCTTCCGCCGGCAGGCGCCCGATGGCCCATTCCCGCACCACCCGGCCGCCGATCAGGTGCTCCGCGATCAGGCGGGGGACCATCTCGGGCCGCACGGGCCCGTAGGTGATGCGCCCCTCGCCCGGGCGGTCGATGTCGACCAGCGGTTCGCGCGAGCACATGCCGATGCAGCCGACGGTGGAGAGCCGAGCCTCGACCCGGCGCGCCTTCAGCTCGGCCTCCACGGCCTTCCGGGTATCCTGGGCGCCGGCGGCGATCCCGCAGGTCCCCATGCCGATGATGACGCGAGGGCCATTCCACTCGGAGGCGCCGCTCACGGCATCCGCCCGCAGCGCCAGAAAATCCTCGATGCTCGCCAGTCTGGCCATGGTGTCCCCCTATTCGAGAGATTTCAGGATTTCCGTCATGCGCTCCGGCGAGAGTTTGCCGATGCTCTGCTCATCGACCACGGCCACCGGTGCCAGTCCGCAGGAGCCCACGCAATAGACCACCTCGTAGGTGAGGCGGTAGTCGGGGGTGGTGGCCCCGGCCGTCATCCCCAGTTCCTGCTCCATGCGCTCGACGATCTTGCCCGCGCCCTTCACGTGGCAGGCCGTGCCGTCGCACTGGCGCACCACATGCCGTCCGCGCCGGGTCAGATAGAATTGGGAGTAAAACGTGGCCACGCCGAAAACCCGGCTGAGCGGGGCCCTCAGGCCGGCGGCTACGCGCCGCATCACCTCCGGCGGCAGGTAGCCGAAAATCTTCTGGGCCCGCTGCAGCACGGGGATGATCGCACCCCGCTGCCCCCGCCACTCATGAAGCACGACATCAAGCTCAGCCCACTCGGGCCCCGCTGGCGCGGTGGTGTCGAACGCGTTCATGACCCCTCCTCCCCGGTGGCCGCCGGCAGATGGACCACGAAGAGGGAGCCGGCCCCCTCTTCGCTCTCCACGATGATGCGGCCGCCGAGTGTGTCGATGTTCTCCTTGACGATGGCCAGGCCCAGACCCGTGCCGACCACCTCCATGGCCTTGGCGTTTTCCGTGCGGAAAAACTCCGAGAAGAGCCGGGTGCGGTCCTCGCGCGAAATGCCGATCCCGGTGTCGCTTACCTCGATGCGCACCGCGCCGTCGGCCTTCGAGAAGCGCAGCGCCACCGCGCCCTCATCCGGTGTGTACTTGATGGCATTGGAAACAAGATTTTCCAGGATCTGCTCGACGGTCTCCAGCGGCCCGTGGATGGGCGGCAGGCCCTCCGGGAGTTCGACGCTGAAGGCGAGCCGCTTCTCCGCCGCCCGGTCCTGGAAGGTACGCCGGATGCGGCGGGCGAGATCGGCCGGGTGGCTGGTGGCGTCGGGATCCTCCCGGCGGTGCTCACGGTTGCGGCTTAAGATCAGCAGCTCGTTGATCATGGAAAGCATGGTGCGGGCGCGGCGATCGAGCCGCCGCAGGTATTCGGCCTGCTCGTCGTTGACCGCCCCCAGGTACCCTCCCCGCACCACATCGAGGATGCTCACCATGCCCGCCAGGGGCGCCCGCAGGTTGTGGGCCACCTTCATCATGAACCAGGTGCGTTCGCTGCTCAGCCGCTTTACTGCGTCGTAGGCGCGGGCGTTCTCCAGGGCGATCGCGACGATTTTAGCCGTCAGCCGGAAGAACGCCACGTCCTCGTCGCCGAAGCGGTCGGGCTTGGCGCAGTAGGCCCCTAATATCCCGGTGACCCGGCCCTCGAGATTCAGCGGTAGGAAGAGGACCGACTGGATCTCGGCCTCGCTCAGGGCTTCCCCGAACTGAAACATCTCCCGTTCCGAGAGCCGGCCGGTCACGAAGGACTCGCCCTCGATGATGCGCCGGTTGAGCGGGCTGCGAGCCACCTCGACCCCCTCCGCGCGCAGGATGCGCTCCGGCAGCCCGAAGCTCGCGGCGTAGCGCAGGAATTTGCCGTCATCGGAGAGCAGTTTGACCGAGATCCCCTTGACCTGCATCACCCGGGCCGCCTCCGCGGTGGCGGTGGTCAACACCTGCTCGAGCGTATGGGTGGAGCCGATGGTTTCCAGAATCGAGAAGAGGGTTTGAAGCTTGTGATTGAACGCCTTTTCCGTCTCTCGCAGCTGGTTTAGCTCCAGGAAATCCCGGCGCAGGTTACCGGCAAGCGCACCTGCCAGCCCGGCGATCGGAAGGAGAACGGCGGTGAAGCTGAGGAGGGTGGCCGCCAGCCCCCACGCACCGGTGCGCGGGGTCAGGTCTTCACCTCGGAAGAGAAGGGATTGGTGCGGCAGCCAACCGGCGATCTCGGTCAGCCCCATGAGGGCCAGAGCGGCCAGGATGGCCGCCGCCGCCCCCCAAGCCTGCCGGGCCGGCAGGAGCAGCGCCGCACAGCAGGCCGGCACCAGCAGCAGAAAGAGCACCGGGCTGCCCGTCCCCCCGGTCAGATAGACGACCCCCCACAGGGCGGCGCTGTCCAGGGCCACCTGCCAGACCATGAAACGTGCCCGCCCCGCGGCGGTGCCCAGAAAATCGGCGTGCGCGCGCGACCAGCGGTGGAGCCAGGCGTTGTAAAGAAGACCTGCGGCGGCGATCAGGAGAACCCCGGCAGCGGCAAAGCTTACCCCGGCGGCCAGCGCGGCCAGAGCGCCGGCGGCGATCAGGGGCGCCCCCAGCCAACGGGCGCCGACCGGCCAACGGGTCGGGACGCCCAGCGCTTGATGGAGGTCCCGGGGGGCTGCATTCGTGAAGACGGCGGCCATTTGCCTCCCTTCTTCCCCGTGGAGGTCGGGCCGGGGCGAGACTAAGGCCGAATCAGGCGGACCGGCGTTCTTTCAGGATCGCCTCGATCTTTGCCAGGAGTTTTTTCGCATCGAGCGGTTTTTCGAAGAGCCACTCCACGGGCCACTGCTCGCCCAGAATGAACTCGAAGGGCCCCGCACCCTCGGTGCGGACCTTGTCGAGGAACGCCGTCAGCATGATGATCGGCAAATCCTTGAACTGCGGGTCTTCCTTGAGCTTGAAGGCCAGGTCGAACCCCTCGGTGTCGGTGGTCATCATGACGTCCAGGAGCATGATGTCGGGCTTGACCTGACTCAATAGGCTCACGGCCGCAGCGCCGCTCGCCGCCGTGTGGACCTCGTAACCCTTGCTCTCCAGGACGATCCGGGTGGTGGCCACGATATCCGGGTCGTCATCCACCACGAGAATGAGGCCCTTGGTGTCCATGGGCGTTGCCTCCTCGGCCGGTGCTGCCGGGTCTGGGCTCAGGCCTGGGCCGTGAACGGGTTGACCACCATCACCGGGACGGGCGAGGATTTGACGACCCGTTCGGCGACCGAACCGAACATGATTTTGTCGAGCCCCCGGCGCCCGTGGGTGCCCATGATGACCAGGTCGACCTCCATCTGGGTGATGTAGTTCAAGATCTCATCGGATGGGTCCCCGGCGGCGACCTTGACCTTGACCCCTTCTATGTCCTTGAAGTGCTCATCGGCGAATTCATAGAGCCGCTTTTCAGCCCCTTCGATCACCTCCTTCTCGAACTGGCTCACGGAGGGGTGGGGCACATACATGCTGGTGAAATAGTCGAACACCCGCGCCACGAAGAGCAGGTGGATGCGGGACCCGTGGGTCTTGGCCATGTTGTGCACGAACGGCACGACCTTGAGGGATGCCGGGGAGAGATCGACGGGGAAGAGGATTCTTTTGAAGTCCTTCATGTGTGGCCTCCTGTGCGTATCGTAGCCGTCGGCCCTCGCAGACCTCGGGCGTTTAGTGGACGATCCAGACCGAACGGTCGTGCGCCAGGTGCAGGACCTTGTTCGTAACCCGGCCGATGAAGAAATCCCGAACCCGGGAGACGCCCCGCCGGCCCAGCGCGATGATGCCGATCTCCTCGGTGCGGGCGTGCTTGACGATCTCGGCCGCTCGGCTAACGGCCCCGGAGACAAACCGCGTGCGGATGCGCTTCGGGGCGACCCCCAGAGCGGCGAGCCGAAACTTGGCGAGATCGAATTTTTGCATGATGCTCTCCCGCACCCGGGCGGCGTTCTCCGGGGGGGCCAGGAACCGCCGGATTCCCGGCGGCGCGTCGCTGCCGCCTCGGAAGACGTGCAGCAGGCAGATCGAAATCTCCGGGTAGGGGGCGATGAGCCCTCCCAGAAAGCGCACCGCCCGTTGGGCTCCGGCGGAGCCGTCGAAGCCGATCAACACCTGGTTGCCGGGGGGCTTGCGACCGGTGATGAGCAGCGGCTCGAAGGTGAGGCCCTGGAGGAGCTTGAGCGTTACGCTGCCGATGACCATGCCCGCCAGGGGGCCCATGCCGCGACGGCTGGCGACCACAAACTCGTAATTCTCCCGCGCTTCCCGGATAATGTCGCGCGCGATCCCGTGCCGCCGGCGGCGCAGTTCGACCTCGATGCGCTCGGCCGGAAACGCCCGGGAGGTCAGGGTGCGCCGGGCCAGGTTGAAATGCTCTTCGACCTCCCGGCGCTCTTCGGCCTGCCAGGCCCGGATGGCGCGGCCGACGGCTGCGGGCCGTCGTCCCGTATCGAAACAGGCATCCGGCACACCGCTGAACACATGCAAGAGGACGGCGTTCAGCGCATGAAACGGCCGGAACGACGCGATGTAGCGGCAGGTCTCGAGCGCGCGTTCGGAGCCGTCCAAGGGGACCAGGAATCGGCGTTGCGTTTTCATCCCCCCCCCCTGCGGAAGCGGTAACCCGGTGATAGGCTCAGTTGTGCGGAGCCGCAGGTCTTGTCGAGAACGCAGCAACAGGCATGCCACCCGCCGGATGCGGCCAAAGCGGGTCTAACTGCTTGAATTCCAATATAAGGGTTTATGCTCGAAAGGCTTCAGGGTACCGTCTGCTGCCGGCGCGCCTGTCGGTTTGTTTTACAGTCTGTAAAAAAACAAAGGACTCGAAAAGCCGCATTTCCCCTCCCCTTGAGGGAGAGTCAGGGGAGGGGGCTTTTTCCTGGACATGGTGTCCCCGTTCAGAAGCATGAAGGGGCTGCCCGCCTATCTACGCGCGGATGCGACCGGAGCCGTACCGCACCCGCCTGAGGCCGGCCGGTCGGGAACCCTCAGGCGCCAAGCACCGCGCGGCCATCAGGCGGAGAAGATCTCGCGCCGGTTCTCGCGGTGATCGACGAGGTAGAGCAGGTTCGCCACGCGTCCGAGTTCATCCTTCAAAGCGGGCAGCTTGGACCGATCGAGTCCGTACAGGCGGATGTAGACCTTGCGGAACCCTTCCGGAACGTTCTCGTAGGAGGTAAGGATGCTCACCATGCGGCCGCCGTGGCGGCGGATGGGGTCGGCCAGTTCCTTGATCGAACCCGGCCGGTCCTGAATCTGAAACGCGATCTGAATGCCGCGCTTGCCGACCCCGGTCAGGGCGATGAGTACCCGGAAAATGTCGGTCTGGGTGATGGTGCCGACGACACTGCCCTGGGTGTCGACGACGGGGGCCCCGGAAATTTTATTGGCCAACAGGATCTCGGCCGTCTCCTCGACGGTCAGATCCGGCGCCAGGCTGATCGGGTTTTTGGACATGATGGACTTCACCTTGATCTTGGCGATCAGGTAGAGCATCTCGTGCACGTCCAGGGTGGTGGCGTCCGAGGCCGAGGCGCGTTTCAGGTCGCGGTCGGTGACGACCCCGACCAGATGGCCACGGCGCAGCACCGGCAGCATGCGGATGCTATGCTGTTTCATCAGTTTGATGGCCTCCTGCATGGAGTCTTCCTCGTCGATCGTGACCGGGTTCGGGCTCATCCAGTTCTTGACCAGCATGGGGACCTCCTTTGGGTGTGGGGGCGGGGCAGCGCTCTCTGCGAAGATCCAATCGCCTGCAAGCGTATCATATCCGGTGCCCGGGATGCAATCGGGCTAGTCGCCTTCGTCCTCCACGGCCGTTTTCAGCTTGAGCCGGTATTTGTCGATTTTGGAATGCAGGGTTGGCCGCGAGAGACCGAGCAGCTTGGCGGCCCGCGACCGGTTGCCGTGGGTGAGGCTGAGCGCCTCGCTGATCAGCATGCTGGCAAACTGGTCCATGGCGGCGTCGAACCGGTTCGGCGTCTGGCCGGCGCTGAGCGAGTGGCGGATCCACAGGCGCATGGGCGGGTCCGCCCCCTGGGAGGCCGCGGGGGGGCTCACCGCGCCATCGGCGGCATGGGCCACCTCCGCGACCTGGACCGGGGCCCCCCGGTTGAAGATCAGCGCCTTCTGAATCGTGTTGGCCAGTTCGCGGACATTGCCCGGCCAGTCGTGGCGGGTGAGCTCCGCAACGGCCTCCGGAACGATCCCGGGGTTGTCCATGTCGAGCTCGGCGGCAAAGCGCGCGAGGAAGTAATCGACCAAGAGCGGGATGTCGTCCAGGCGCTCGTGCAGGGGTGGCAGGGTGATGGTCACGACCTTCAGCCGGTAGTAGAGGTCTTCGCGGAATCGGCCCTGCTGCAGGGCGCTCTCGAGATCGCGGTTGGTGGCGGCGATGATGCGCACATTCACGGGCACGGTCTCCCGGCCCCCCAACCGTTCGATGCTGCGCTCCTGGAGCAGGCGCAGGATCTTTGACTGAATCCCGAAGGGCATGTCGCCGATCTCGTCCAGGAAGACCGTGCCGCCGTCGGCCTGCTCGATTTTTCCCAGGCGGCGGTGGGCCGCGCCGGTAAAGGCGCCGCGTTCGTAGCCGAAAAGCTCGCTTTCCAGAAGGTTCTCAGGGATGGCCACGCAGTTGATGACCTGAAAGGGCCGCTCGGCCCGCAGGCTGTGGGTGTAGATGGCCCGCGCCACGAGCTCCTTGCCGGTGCCCGAGGTCCCGCGGATAAGGACGGTGGCATCGGTGGGCGACACCCGTCCGATGGCCTTGTAGACCTCCTGCATCGGTCGGCTGCGGCCGATGATCGCCTCGCGGCTCGCCGGGGTCGGCCCACCGCCCACGTCCACCGGCGAGCGCATGAAGCGACCGGCGTCCAGGGCCTGGGCGATCAGGGTGAGCATGGCGGTGATCTCGAAGGGCTTGAGCACGTAATCGAAGGCGCCGAGCTTGGTGGCTTCGATCGCGGTGTCGGTGGTGCCGTAGGCGGTCATGATGATCACCGGCAGCTTGGGCTCCATGCCGTGGATCACGCGGAAGGTCTCGATGCCGCTCTGGCCCGGCAGGCGCATGTCGAGAATGACGAGGTCCGGCGCCTGCTTTTGGACCTTCTGGACGGCCGCCTCCCCGGAGGCGGCGCTCTCCACCGTGTACCCCTCCTCGGTGAGCAGTTTGCGAAAGCTGCGCCGCAGCTGGTCGTCGTCGTCAACGATGAGAATCGTGCTCATCCCCCGGCTCCCGGATCGGAATGGTGATGATAAACGCAGCCCCTTTCCCCTCGGTGGATTCCACCTCGATCCGCCCGCCGTGGTCGGCGATGATCCGGTGGGCGATGCTCAAGCCCAGGCCCGTGCCCTCCTCCTTGGTGGAGAAAAACGGCTGAAAAAGCTTTTCAAGTTGCGCGGCCGGGATACCGGGCCCGTTGTCCCGCACCCGGATCAGGGCCGCCCGCTTCAGGACCGGGTGGAGGAGGGTGTGCTCTTCGATGTCGATCGCACCGCCTCGAATCATCGCCTCGCAGGCGTTGACCATGACGTTGACCAGCACCTCCTTGAGTTGCTCAGGGTCGGCCACCACCTCGGGCAGCGGCTCGGTGCGGTGAATCCGCACGGCCACGCCGTAGGAGCGCAGGCGATGCTCCAGCAGGCGGATGGCGGAGTCCACGACGGCGGAAGGGCTGACCGGCTGCATCCGCAGCCGGGGCGGGCGGGAAAACTCGAGAAAGGTCTGCAGGATCGTATCGATCCTGCAGATCTCAACCGCGATCACCTCCAGGTCCTCTTTCTGCGGCGGGCTGAGATCGAGCGACCGGCTCAGCGAAAAGAGCCGCATCTGAACCGATGTGAAGGGGTTGCGGATGCTGTGGGCCATGCTGGCGGCGAGCTTGCCCATAACCGCCATCTTCTCGGCGTGCGCGAGCGTCTCCCGGCTGCGTTCCAGCTCGACGCTGGTGTGGTCCACGTCGTGGAGCAGGACCCGCACCCGGCGGCTCAAGGTCTTGAGCTCGTCGCCGGTCTCTCCGTGTTCGCCGTGCCGGGCCGCCTCCTCCATGAGCCGGCGCAAGGGGACGACCATCTGGTAGACGACCACCAGGGAGAGCAGCGTGCTCAACACGAGGGTGCTCCCCATCGCGGCGAGCGCCGTGAGCCGCAGGCGGGCGGCCTGGTCGTAAAGCGCGGATTGAAGGGCGGTAGGCCCCTGACCCGGTAGGGAGGCCACCAGCGCGTCCATGCGGAAGGTGATGATTACCAGCATCAGCTCAAGGCCGCAGATGGTGGCGGCAAAACCGCCCAGGATGAGGACGATGCGGGATTTCAGGCCGATGCGTGGCATGCCGGCGTCAGTTGGGTCTCCGCCCGACGAGTGGCAGCGAAAAACGTTTGTATCGGCGCGGAGGTGTTCTCAGTTGCCCCCGGCACGCGAGCTCAAGACCGTCTCCTGGAGGTGGGCGAACACGGCGGCGCCTTCGATCGCCGTTTTCTCCTGGCCGGACGCGATCCGGTGAAAGCGGGGCAGGGCCTCTTTCTCCCGCGCCCCGAAGCGCTCGTCGGTGAACCGGAGCGCGTGGTGCATGCGGTTGAACACCACGGCCGGGCCGAGCACCTCCTCGCCGGTTTCGCGGGTGAAGACCGCGCCGGACACAAGGCAGTGGGGTACGCGAAACGGTGGCGGGGGCTCCCGGAACCCCAGAAGCTCGGAGAACAGAGCGAGGCTCTCCTCGACGCCCTGGGCATAGCGGCTTTCGAGCGAGGCGATTCCGTCGCGGCGGATCCCGTTGATGTCCTCGGCGGTAAAGGCGAGGTCGAGCCGGGCGATGCACGCAGCCTGGACCTCCCTGAGGGAGTCCGCCTTGCGGCTGAGCTTCACGTCGGAGTCTCTGAGGATTTTGATGATGTTCCCGATCTTGACCATTTCGCCGACCACGGGGCTCTTGCGCATCGCCACGTCCGCGGCCGTCGTGCGGTAGATGGGCAGCTCGTTGTCGAGCACGAGGATCGTGGGCGGCCCCGCGCCGCTCTCGCGCACGTAGAGATCCAGATCGCGCTCCCGCCGGTGCACATAGGGGCCCAGGCCGAGCAGTTCGCGCATGGCCATCTTGTCGAGCTTGACCTCGCCGCCCGGCGGTCCGAGGGTCGCGAGAACACGCGCGGTCAGCCGGTCGATTCGGATTTTCTCGAGCAGGTTTTCCTTGAATCCCATAGGGCCTCCATCGTTGTGCCTTTTCGTGTAGCACAAACGCGCAGGAGAGTAAATTGACCCGCCCCGGGCGATGGTGTATAGGACCGGGACGGTCTAACCAGTTTCAAGTCCCTGTTTTCCGACCCGAGGCGCGCCATGACGGACCACGTGACATTGACCTTCGCCGGCAAGACCTTTCGACTGCCGCTCGTCACGGGCTCGGAGGGAGAGCAGGCGATCGATGTGTCCCGGCTGCGCGCGGAGACCGGGCTCATTACGCTCGACAACGGCTTTGCCAATACCGGCAGCTGCAAAAGCGCCATCACCTTCCTAGACGGCGAGAAGGGGATCCTGCGCTACCGCGGCATCCCGGTGGAGCAGCTGGCCGAACGCTCCACTTTCAAGGAGACGGCCTACCTCCTGATCAACGGCGAGCTGCCGACCCAGAAGGCCCTCACCCGCTTCTCGGTCCTTTTGAACGATAACTCCCTCGTTCACGAGGACATGAAGATCTTCTACCAGAGCTTTCCCCGCTCCTCCCACCCGATGGGGATCCTCTCCGCCATGGTGAACGCGCTGCGCAGTTTTTACCCCGAGCTGCAGAGCCTGGAGGAGGAGATCAACATGACGGTGACCCGTCTGCTCTCCAAGGTGCGCACCATGGCGGCCATGTCCTACAAGATCTCCCGTGGCCACACCGTGGTCTACCCCCGGCCGGATCTGACCTATTGCGCCAATTTCCTCAACATGATGTTCGACTCCCCGGTCCGGCCCTACGAGATCGACCCGGATGTGGTCAAGGCGCTGAACGTATTTTTGATTCTGCACGCGGACCACGAGCAGAACTGCTCGACCGCGGCCGTGCGCGTGGTGGGCAGTGCGCGGGTGAACCTTTACGCGGCCATCTCGGCCGGGATCGCGGCGCTCTGGGGTCCGCTGCACGGCGGGGCCAACCAGGCCGTGGTCGAGATGCTGGAGGAGATCGCCCGGAACCGTTCGCTCGCGCAGGTCATCGCCCGAGCCCGAGACCCCAAGGACCCCTTCCGGCTGTCCGGGTTCGGGCACCGCATCTACCGGACCTACGACCCGCGGGCCCGGATCATGAAGCGGATGGCCCACGTGCTGCTGGACAAGTTGAAGATCTCCGACCCGCTGCTGGATGTCGCCCGGCAGCTCGAGGAGGTGGCCCTGAAGGACGACTACTTCCTCGCGCACCACCTCTACCCGAACGTGGATTTCTACAGCGGGATCGTGCTGCGGGCCATCGGCATCCCCACCAACATGTTCACGGTGATGTTCGCGATCGGCCGTCTGCCGGGCTGGATCGCCCAGTGGAAGGAGGGCATGGACGACCCCGAGGGCCGGCTCTGCCGGCCGCGGCAGGTCTACACCGGGCCGAACGAGCGGCCCTACGCTTCGATCGAGGAACGCTAACATCTGGACATCCGTGGGAAGAAGGACTTTTTTCAGTGGGAGCGGCGTTTCAGGCCATAAACTCATTGCAATGATGCAACCGAAACCGCAAGGAGGGAGAGGACCATGATTGTCGGAGTGCTCAAGGAAATTAAATCCAAGGAGAACCGGGTGGCCATGACGCCGGCCGGAGTGGAGCAGCTGGTGGCCCACGGCCACACGGTGGAGATCGAAACCCGTGCCGGGGAAGGCTCGGGGTTCTCCGACGCCCAGTATGAGAAGGCCGGGGCGCGCATTCTTTCATCGCCCCAGGAAGTATACACCCGCTGCTCCATGGTGATGAAGGTCAAGGAGCCTCTTGCCGTGGAATACCCGCTCATCCGCAAGGGGCAGGTGGTCTTTACCTATTTCCACTTTGCGGCCTCCGCGGAGCTGACCCGGGCGCTTATCAAATCCGGCGCCACGGCCGTGGCCTACGAGACCGTCGAGAAGGCCAACGGGTCGCTGCCCCTGCTGACGCCGATGAGCGAAGTGGCCGGCAAGATGGCGGTGCACGAGGGCGCCAAGTATCTCGAGAAAATCTACGGCGGCAAGGGTAAGCTCCTGGGCGGGGTGCCCGGGGTGGATTCCGGCACCGTGCTCGTCATCGGCGGGGGAATCGTGGGGGTCAATGCCGCCAAGATCGCCTGCGGACTCGGGGCCAAGGTCTACCTCCTGGACACCAACCTGGAGCGGTTGCGCTACCTGAGCGATGTGATGCCCCCCAACTGCTTCCCGGTGGTCTCCAGCCCGGCCAATATCCGCAAATACCTCCAGGAGGCCGACCTGGTCGTGGGCGCGGTGCTGATCCCGGGTGCGACCGCCCCCCGCCTGGTCACGCGCGACATGCTCAAACTCATGAAAAAGGGCACGGTGATCGTGGACGTCGCCATCGACCAGGGCGGCTGCGTCGAGACGGCGCGGCCGACCACCCACGACGACCCGATCTACGAAGTCGACGGGATCATCCACTACTGCGTGGCCAACATGCCCGGCGCGGTGTCGATGACATCGACCATCGCCCTGACCAACGCCACCCTGCCCTATGCCCTGCAGATCGCCGACAAGGGCATCGCGCGCGCCGCCCTCGAAAACCCGGAGATCGCCAAGGGCATCAACATCATGGCCGGCAAGGTGACCTACCCGGGTGTGGCCGAGGCCTTCGGACTGAAATACACCCCACTCGAGAAGGCGATGGGCCCCAAGCGGCGCAAATGACGGAGGATAGGGCAATCGAGGAAACCGTATACGTACACGTTCACGCACACGTTCACGTACACGAAACCCAACGCCATAACGCCATGTGAATGAAGATACGGGAAAGAGAATCGGGTACGTGTACGTGAACGGGAACGTGTACGGAAAGCAAACCGGTCAACACAGGCGGAACGCCAATAAACGGCTTCTACCGGTGCGATAAGGCGAATTCACTGAACTCCGAACTGTGTAGACCGCGCCCTGAGCCCTGGAGCCTTTTGAAGGAGAGACCGAATGGCCCAAAAAAAGCCGTCGCTTGACGAGCGCTGCGTCAACACGATCAGGGGGTTGGCGATGGATGCGGTCGAGGCGGCGGCATCCGGGCACCCCGGTGCCCCGATGGGCCTCGCGCCCGCAGGCTACGTGCTCTGGACCCGGGTGCTCAAACACAACCCGGCCGACCCCGGCTGGTCGGACCGCGACCGGTTCGTGCTCTCCGGCGGCCATGCCTCGGCCCTGCTTTACAGCCTGCTGCACCTGTGCGGGTACGACCTGCCCCTGGAGGAGCTGCGGCGCTTCCGCCAGTGGGGCAGCCGCACCCCGGGCCATCCCGAGTACCGGCACACCCCCGGGGTGGAGACCACCACCGGCCCCCTCGGCCAGGGGATCGCCAACGCGGTCGGCATGGCGATCGCCGAGCGCCACTTGGCCGCGTGCTTCAACCGTGGGGCCCAGAAAATCGTCGATCATTTCACCTACGTCTTTTGCGGCGACGGGGATCTCATGGAGGGCATCGCCGCCGAAGCCGCCTCCCTGGCGGGGCACCTGGGGCTGGGGCGGCTCATCTGCCTCTACGACGACAACCGGGTCACCATCGACGGGGGCACGGAGCTCGCGTTCACCGAGAACGTGGCCCAGCGATTCACGGCCTACGGCTGGCAGGTGCTGCGGGTCCGGGACGGCAACGACCTCGCCGCGATCGATGCGGCCTTCACCGCGGCGCGCGCGCAGGCCGCCAAGCCCTCCCTCATCATCTGCCGCACTCAGATCGCCTACGGCAGCCCCAACAAACAGGGATCCCACGAGGCCCACGGCGCTCCTCTGGGGGCGGCGGAAGTACGCCTGACCAAGGCCCGGCTGAACCTGCCGCCGGAGGCGAGTTTCCATATCCCCGAGCAGGTGCGGACCGCCTTCCGCCGTGCTCTCGACCGCGGTGCCAAGGTCCAGGCGGCCTGGGAGCGGCGCTGCGAGGCCTGGTGCCGGAAGCACGCGGATCTCGCCGAGGCCTGGCGCGCGGCTCTGGACGGCCGCCTGCCCCCGGGCTGGGACGCGGAGCTGCCCGATTTTGCTGATGCCAAGCCGATGGCCACCCGCTCCGCCTTCGGGCAGGCCTTGAATGCCGTGGCCGCGCGCCTGCCGACCCTCATGGGAGGCTCGGCCGATCTCACCCCCTCCAACAACACCGCCATCAAGGGCGCCCGTGATTTCCAGAAGGAGGCTCCCGAGGGCCGCTACCTGCGCTTCGGGGTGCGGGAGCACGCCATGGGCGGGATCCTCTCCGGCATGGCTCTGCACGGGGGGGTTCGGCCCTACGGGGGCACGTTCCTCGTCTTCGCCGACTACATGCGCGCTTCGATCCGCCTGGCCGCGCTCATGAAGCTGCCCGTGATCTACGTCTTCACTCATGACAGCATCGCCGTGGGCGAGGATGGGCCGACCCACCAGCCGGTGGAGCATTTGGCCACGCTCAGGGCCATCCCCGGGCTGACGGTCATCCGGCCGGCGGATGCGACCGAAACCGCCGCCGCCTGGCGTCTGGCGCTTGAAAGAACCGACGGCCCGGTCGCCCTGCTTCTGAGCCGCCAGAACCTGCCGGTGATCGACCGGCGCCGCTATCCCGCGGCGGAGCGGCTGCGGCACGGGGCCTACATTCTATCCGAGCCGGACGAGCCGCCGGCGGCCGTCCTGATTGCGACCGGCTCGGAGGTGAGCGTGGCGCTCAAGGCCCAGGAGCTCTTGTCTGCGCGGGGAGTTCCGGTGCGGGTGGTCAGCATGCCGAGCTGGGAGCTCTTCGAGCAGGCGTCCCGGGACTATCGCGACTCGGTCCTGCCTCCCGGCATGCTTTTGCGGATCGCGATCGAGGCGGGGGTGGCCTTGGGCTGGGAGCGCTATGCCCAGGAGGGAATTTTCATGACCGGGTTCGGGGCTTCCGCTCCGGGGGCGACCGTCATGGAAAAATTCGGCTTCACGGCCGAGCACCTGGCGGAGAAGGCGGCGGCGTTGCTCGGAAAAGGTGCGGCGCGCGGATAGCACCCGTGCGCCCGCAGGACCGCCCATGGACTCTGATCCCTCTCCGCTCGCTCGCGCCCGGCGGCAATCCGTTGCCGGCGTCTCCTATGCCGCCGGCGCTTTTCTGATCTGGGGGTTCAGCCCGATCTATTGGAAGGCGATGCAGGCGGTGCCGGCCTTCGAGATCGTCAGCCACCGCGTCGTGTGGTCCTTCCTCTTCCTGGCGGTGCTGATCGGCCTGCAGGGGCGCTGGACCGAGTTTCGATCCGCCCTGGGAAGCGGCCGCACGCTTTTCCTGCTGGCCGTGACGACCCTCCTCGTCAGCGCCAACTGGGTGCTTTACATCTGGGCCGTCAACGCCGGTTACATCCTCCAGGCGAGCCTCGGTTATTACATCAACCCGCTGGTGAACGTGCTCCTCGGCATGGTGTTTCTGAGAGAACGCCTGCGCCCTCCCCAGGTGTTGGCCGTGGCGCTCGCCTGCACGGCGGTGGTGATCCGCGGGGTCTCCTTCGGGCAGTTTCCCTGGATCGCACTGACCCTCGGGTTCACCTTCGGGCTCTACGGCCTCATCCGCAAGACCGCGCCCGTGGGCTCCCTGGTCGGGCTGACCCTGGAAACCCTGCTGCTGGCGCCGATCAGCCTCGCCATCCTCGCCTACCTCGAACTGCAGGGAAGCGCCGCGCTGCTTCACGTCAGCGGGTGGCTTGACGCCCTTCTCATCGGAACCGGGGTGTTCACGGCGGTGCCGCTTCTCTTTTTCAACCTCGGGGCGCGGCGGATCAACCTGTCAACTCTGGGACTGATGCAGTACCTGGCCCCGAGCGGGATGTTTCTCCTGGCGGTGTTCGCCTACGGCGAGCCCTTTACGGCCATGCAGGGGTGGACCTTCGGGCTGATCTGGACGGGCCTCGCGATCTACTCCATCGATTCGCTGAGAGCTTTCCGGCGCGCGGTCACCCCGTGACGCCACCAGCGTGTTTACAATCCCGCCCGGAGGCAATATGGTGTTGTCAGTTACCAGTGTATTTGGTGGAAAAACACTTGCCCTTGAGGCGATTACGTTACGTGGGCTCCGCGTAAAATAAGGGCTCGAGGGGTCAAGGGGTCGAGGAGTCAAGGCCGGCGGATACAGATCACTGAGGCCTGGACGAGGGGATCCTTGAGCCCGCCTGATTCAACGCCTGGGGCGGGTTCGGTGAAGCGTTGACGCGGCGCCGCTGCTTCGAGACGAAATAGAGATTCATGCGACTGAACAACTTCTGGACCTATCGCGGCCTCCTGTGCAACCGTAGATTCCTCGGGGCGCTCCGGCATGCGTGGCAAAACCTCGACGCCGCGCGACGCGGGGACCCGCCGCCGTTCGGGCCGTTCATGGCCGAGCTCGATGTGACCTACCGCTGCAACTGCCGCTGCACCATGTGCCAGCGCTGGCAGGATGCCCGGCCCGATGGGCTCCGCCCGGGAGACTACGCGCAGTTGGCCGGTGAGTTTGCCCGGATGGGCGTGTACCAGGTCAGCATCGCCGGCGGCGAACCACTCCTGCGGCCGGACCTATTCGAGATCATCGCCCACTTTGCCGGGCGCGGTATGTCGGTCAATCTCTGCACGAACGGGATGCTGCTCGAAAAATACCACCGCGAGCTCGCCGCCAGCGGGGCGAGCTGTGTGACGGTCAGCCTGGACGGGGCCACGGCCGCCTGCCACGACGCGATCCGCGGGATCCCCGGGTCTCTGATGCGAATCGAGCGCGGAATTGCCGCCTACCTTGGCGGTCGCAATGGGGGCGAGGCACCCCTGCTGCGCGTGCGGATGACGGTTGCCGGGCCGAACACCGGGGAGATCAGGGATTTTCATCGGAAGTGGGACGGCACGGCCGATGACGTGCTGCTGCAGCCGGTGCACCGCTGCGACCCGTCGTTTTATACCGGGCTGGATGAAAACGGGCTAAGGCTCGACCCGGCCGCGATCTGCGCCCAACTGCGCGGGACCGCGATGGCGGAGGACCCCTATATGCGCCGGCTGACCGAGAGTCTGGCTGCCACGGGGCTCTTCCCGCACGCTCCGTGCTATGCCGGGGTCCTCATGGCGCGGATCGACCCCTGGGGCCGGGTCTACCCCTGCCTGGAGCAGCACGTGCGCGTCGGGTCGATCGTGGCGGGCGGTTTCGGTGCGGTCTGGGTTTCGGCCGAATTCAATCGCGAGCGGCAACGGCTGGCCGCCGACCGCCTTTGCCGGTGCTGGTACAACAACACCGCCATGATTGGTCATTTCGGCCGCCGCCTGGAGAAAACCCTCCTTCTTGCCGCTCGTGCCCCAGCGGCACCGCCACCGCGAGCCGAACAGCCATCGGGGGTAGTGTGCCGCACACGGTGCGCCGAGTCTCCCGCCGCCCCGCAGACCTCACGGACCCGTCGGCAGGCTTGACGGATTCCTAAACGTCTTGGAAGGAGCCGACTTTGTAGAAAGCCCAAGATCAAGGCGCGCGAATTTCGCGACGCGAGGCGTACTTTTCGTACGCCGCAGCGGCCGCGGGATGAAGCGCAACGCAGAGGTTGGGTTTTCTACGAAGTCGGCAGGCTTGACAGGTCCGGGCGCCGGCGTGTCAGGAAATAGCGCATCGGGTGGCGGCGCACGGCTTCGATCTCCTCGCCGTTGAGGTCGGCGAGCATCATCGCCTCGCCGTTTGACGTGTGCCGGGATAGGACCCTGCCGTCCGGACCGATGGCGAGGGCCGCGCCGGGAAAGGTCAACCCCGCCCCGTTTCCCCCCCCCTGGTTGCAGGCTACCACGAACACCCCGTTGTCGAAGGCGCGCGCCGGCAGGTGACGCATCCAGGAGGAAAGCTTTTCGTCCGGGGTGCCGCGGGGCGAGGCATGGGGCATGAAGATCACCTCAGCGCCCTCGAGCGCCATGCGGGTGGAGAGATCGGGGAAGTGGGCGTCGTAGCAGAGCTGGAGGCCAAAGCGGATGCCGGCGGCCTCGAAGAGCCCGATTCGGCCCCCGGCCGTGAAGACTCCCGCTTCCGGCGGGGCGATGTGCAGCTTGCGGTAGACGCCTTGGCCCCCTTGCGGCGTCACGCTGAGGTGGCTTGCGAAGATCCGGCCCCCCGATGCTTTTTCGGCAAGCCCCGCCAGAATCACGATTCCCTGCCGGCGCGCCATCGCGCCCAGCTCCTCCGTCACCGCCCCCGGAATCGGCTCGGCGACCGTCGGCATGGCCCCATCGACTCCATAGCCGGTGATGTTGAGCTCCGGAAAACAGACGATGGCGGCCCCCGCGCGCCGGGCGGCCTCCGCCCAGGGCTCCATGCGCGCGAGGTTGGCGCAGCCCTTCCCCCGCGGGGAGTTGAAGATGACCGCAGCGATGCGAACGGAGTTCATGGGTTACACGTCGAACTGGGCCTTGATCTTGAACACCCGGGTGGCGGGCAGGTTGAGGATTTCGGTCACGCCGGTTTCAGCCGCGATCTGCTGCAGCTTGGCCTCGATTTCCGCCATGGAGGGTGCGATGAAGGTGAACCAGACGTTGAAGGTGTTCGCCCGCAGGTAATTGTGCGTCACACCGGGGTGGCGGTTGACCGCCTCGGCAAAGCGCGCCACGTCAGCCTCCGGCACCCGTGCGGCGCACAGGGTGCTGACATAGCCGAGCTTGCCCGGGACGAAATTGCCGCCGATGCGGCGAATGATTCCGCTCCGCCGCATGCGGGCGGCGCGCTCGATGACCTCCGCTTCCTCCAGGCCGAGCTCGGCGCCCAGGACCTGGTAGGGGCGCGGAGCGATGGGGAACTCCGACTGGATCCGGTTCAAAATCGCCCGATCGGTCTCGTCCAACTCGCTCTCGTTCTCATTCATCGCCGCAATGGGTCTTTCCCCGCAGCGCCCCGCAAAGGTCACCCGGCGGGGTTGCGTTCAATTTTGCCGTTGCAAACGACTGCGTGCAAAGCCCAAGTTCAAGGCGCGCGAATCTCGCGTCGTGAGGCGTACTGGCAGTACGCCGCAGCGACCGCGAGATGACGCGCAACGCCGAAATTGGGCTTTCCACGCAGTCGTTAGGCCCAACGCCCCGCCAGCACCCGTACCTGCACCGACCGGCGGCGCGGGCCGTCGAACTCGCAGAAAAATACACCCTGCCAGGTCCCCAGCACCAGGTCGCCGTTTTCAACGGCAAGGGCCTGGGAAGAGCCTACCAGCGTGGATTTCACATGGGCGGGCGAATTGCCTTCCCGGTGGCGGTAGTCGGCCTCCCAGGGCACCATGCGGTTGAGCACCATGAGGATATCCGCCGGCACGCTCGGGTCGGCCGCCTCGTTGACGGTGATGCCGGCCGTGGTGTGGGGGGCGGCGACCAGACAGAGCCCTTCCTGGACACCGGAGGCGGCGACCGCCCGCCGCACGGCGGCGGTGATGTCGATCAACTCGGTGCGGGTGCGGGTGGTGACCGTCAGGATCATCTCCGCCTCTCCCTTAGAAAATGAAAAGAGCCCTGTCGATGCCGACAGGGCTCCTGAAAATTCGGTAGCGGATGAAGGATCAGACGCAGCCGGTCGGCTTGGGCAGACCGGCCATTTTGCAGGCTCCCTTGCCGGGCCCCGAGGGGAAGAGCTCGTAGATGTGCTTCAGCTTGAACCCGGTGACCTTCGAGAGGACCCGCACCATCGGGGCGATGCCGTTCTTCTCGTAGTAGTCGCGCAGCACCTCGATCAGCTTATTGTGCTCGTCGGTCAGCTCGTCGATGCCCTCCTGCGCCTTGACATACTGGACCCACTCCGAGCACCAGTTGGAATAGGCGTCGATGAACCCGTCCTCATCCACATTGAACGTTTTTCCCATGAAGTCGACTGTCGGCATGTACACATCCTCCTTGTCTTGGTGAAGGTTAAGAATCTAGGCTTTCCCGCCTGATGTCTCTGTTGAAGTTCTCTCTGTAAATGAAGCCAATCGAGTTGTCAACATGAAAATCGCGCTGTTACGGCGCCGGCGCACCGGCCTGCGTGCGACGATACGGCGGCACGTCGAATATTAATATTCGCGCGGCGTCTTGTTCAGCTGCTCCAGGGTGAAGACCGGGCCGTCCTTGCAGACGAACTCCTTGCCGATGTTGCAGCGGCCGCACATGCCGATCCCGCACTTCATCCGGTTCTCGAGCGACATGATGA
>JBFYWX010000393.1:0-3392 GCA_041310825.1 Desulfobacteraceae bacterium
CATCGAGCTCGAATTTTCGGTGAATCTCAAACCGGCCGGGGGAGGGCCGCCCGAGTTCGCTTTTCTCCAGCTGCGGCCCATGACGGCGCGGGCCGAGCTCGTGGCAATCGAGATCCGTGAAGCGGAGAGCCGGCGGGCGTTTTGCGCCTCTTCCCAGGCGCTTGGCAACGGCGAGAGGACGGAGATCGCCGACATCGTCTTCGTGAAGCCGGAGACTTTCGATCCGGGTCGAACCACTGAAATTGCTATGGAGATCGGACGGTTGAACGCAGGGCTGGTCAAGGAGGGGCGCAAGTACCTGTTGATCGGGCCGGGCCGCTGGGGCTCGGCCGACCGCTGGCTGGGGATCCCGGTCAGCTGGGCCCAGATCTGCGGGGTGGGCGCCATGGTGGAGACCACGGCCCCGCAGCTCTCGGCCGAGCCCTCCCAGGGGTCTCATTTTTTCCACAACATCACCACCCTCGAGATCACCTACTGCTGGGTGAACCCCGACAAGGGCGACAAGCTGGACTGGGACTGGCTCACCTCCCGGCCGCGGGCGGCCGAAACCGGTTTTGCCGCCCACATCCGCCTGCCCGAGCCCTTCGTGATCAAGGCGGACGGGCGCAGCTCACGCTGCGTGATGTTTGTGAGGTAAGGTCGGCCGGTCAGCCGGTCAGCCCGTCGCCGGTCGAAGGGCAGGCAGGTGGCAATGTATCCGACGGGCGGACGGGCCGACGGGCGACCCAGAGACTCTAATCACCGGGATATGAAATGGGTATGAAAAGAGGACGGGCCGACGGGCCGACGGGCCGACGGGTCGACCGGCCGACGGGCGGACGGGCCGACGGGTCGACCGGCCGACGGGTAGACGGGCCGACGGGCCGACGGGTCGACCGGCCGACCGGCCGACGGGCCGACCCCGAGCCCCTTCTCACCGCCGTTGTTGCCGACGCAACCGGGCGGATATTCGATCTCCCCGGCTACGCCGCCGTCGGCATGGCCGGGGAGAAGCTGGAGGCACTTGCCGTTGAGGAGACGATCGGCCTGCCTTTCGGCAGCGAGCTCATGTACCTGCCCGACCGCCGGCCGGTACTCCTGAACCTCGCCACCGGGCGGATCGAAACCCTGACGGAAAACCCCCTTGCGCCGGGGGGGACCATCTACCCGGTGGCGGCCTTCAACTCGCCGGGGCATGTGATTACCCGCGTCAGCGGCTTCCGTGAACAGCCCCGGGCGCGGCAGCTGCCGCTTTTCTCCTACGGCGCCGTGGGCTGGCACCGCGGACGGTTCCGGTCGGCCGCGGTCCGGGTCGACTTCGAGCCGCGCCAGGACCTGCGCCGCATGCCGCTTGCCGGGGTGCGCGCCGGCGTCAAGGCCCTGCGCCGGCGGATGCCGGAAAACCGCCTGCGGCTCCATCTCGAGACCTGCGCCCTGCATTACGGGTGCCCGGCCGGGAAGAATTTCTTCCTCGGCCGCTACGAGGCGCCGCTTCCGACCGCCGTCACCTGCAACGCGCACTGCCTCGGCTGCCTCTCCCTGCAGAAGGCGGGCGGTCTCAGCTGCACCCAGGAGCGGATCGCTTTTACGCCGACGGCGGAGGAGATCGCCGCGGTGGCGCTGTTCCACATCGGGCGGGTGACCAGAGCCGTGGTGAGCTTCGGGCAGGGGTGCGAGGGGGAGCCGCTGACCGCCGCCCGGGTGATCGAGCCCGCGATCCGCATGATCCGCGCCCGCACCCGCCGCGGCACCATCAACCTCAACACGAACGGAAGCCGGCCGGATCTTGTCGAGCGGCTCCTGACGGCGGGGCTGGACAGCATCCGTGTCAGCCTGAACAGCGTCCGGCGGGAGTGCTACGAGGCCTATTTCCGGCCCCGGGGCTACGGGTTTTCCGATGTGTTGCGCAGCATCGACACGGCGCTGGCGCAGGGCAGATTCGTCTCGATCAACTACCTGAACTCCCCGGGATTTACCGACACCCCCAAAGAGGCTGCGGCGCTTGCCGCCTTTCTGCGCCGCCACCCCATCCACATGATCCAATGGCGCAACTTGAACTACGACCCGCTGCGCTATTGGAAGGCCATGGGTGCGGCGGCACCCCTGGGGACACCCTTGGGCATGGAGAATCTGATCGGTGACATTCGACGGGAGTTTCCTGAACTTAAGTTCGGCTATTTCAACCCGCCGAAAGAGAAGTTTAGAATACAAAAAGGTTCACGGTTGAACCATTGAGCCTTCTCAATCAACCCGATGCGCTACATCGAAGCCAAAGTGACCTTTAACCACCCCGACCCGGAGCTGGCGGGGGACCTCATCGCCGGGGTATTCTTCGACTTCGACCTCCAGGGGGTGGTGGTGGAGGACCCCCAGCTCGAGCCGGCGGAGGAGTGGGCGGAGGATGCCGTGGCGCGGCCGGCGGCCCACGCCGTCGTCGGCTACCTGCCCGAGAACGAAGGTCTGGACCGGTGCCGGACGCGGCTCGAGGAGGAGCTTCTGCGGCTTGGCAACCACATAGGGCTCGTCTACCGCTTCAGCTACCGCCGGGTGGACGAGGAGGACTGGGCCGAATCCTGGAAGGCCTTCTTCTGGCCGCAGAAGATCGGCGAGCGGATCGTGGTCAAGCCCTCCTGGCGGGACTACCGGGTGCAGCCGGGCGAGATCGTGCTCGAAATCGATCCGGGCATGGCCTTCGGGACCGGCACCCACCCGACCACCGGCCTCTGCGTGCAGCTCATCGAGCGCTGGCTCCAACCGGGCGCATCGTTCCTCGACATCGGCACGGGCTCCGGGATCCTGATGATTGCGGCCGCCGCGCTCGGGGCGGGAAGGCTCTGCGGGGGCGACCGCGACGGGACCGCTGTCCGCATCGCGGCCGAAAATCTCCGGCGCAACCAGGTCGGCCCGGACCGTTTCCACCTGGTCCAGGGGTCGCTGGCGGCGCCCATCCGGGGGCGCTTCGATCTGGTTTGCGCCAACATCCTCACGCCTGTTATTTTAGAGCTGCTCGATGATATTCCGCGGGTGTTGCAGAAGGGCGGCATTTTCATCTGCTCCGGGGTCATCGCCGAAAACGAGACGCTGCTCGTCGAAAAGATGAAGGCCATCGGCTTCGACATCGCAGAGGTGTTATCGCAAGAGGGCTGGGTGGCGATTGCGGGACAATATTACATAGGTTCACGGTTGGCCGGTTCACGGTTCACGGTTAAAAAGCGATGAAAATCATAAGTTCAAAGCGAGCTTTACGTTGCTCTTGACGAAGGGTATATTTCAAGCGATGAATTCGATGATTCTTATGAGCAAGCCAGGCGTACACGCGCAGCCATTCGTGGTTTCATCAACTATCTGGAAAAACACAAAGCTCGAACAGAGAACCCAACCGTTGAACCCTTTAACCGTTGAACCTTTTTAAC
>JBFYWX010000442.1:0-3917 GCA_041310825.1 Desulfobacteraceae bacterium
ATTTCGCAGGCGGATTTTTAAAAAGATGAACAAGGCGGAATCATTTGAACTTCTATCTTCTATCCCCTTTTTCAGTGGACTAAGCCCCGAACAACTTGATGAAGTCGGTCGCATCGCTTTCGAGAAGCACTTCAACAAAGGCGAAATCATCTTCTCTGATGGCGAAGATGGCGATGGGTCTTACCTGATCATCGAAGGCACGGTAAAAGTCTTCAAGCTTTCGCTCCATGGGAAGGAGCATATTTTTCACTTCTTTTCATCGGGTTGGATCTTCGGAGAGGTAGCGATCTTTGCCGGCGAGCGTTTTCCGTTGAACGCCGAGGCAATCACCGAGACCCGAGTGTTGTTTTTCCCTCCCTCCGGCTTCTTAACCCTGATTCAGAAGAGCCACGTTCTCGCTTTAAAGATGCTGGCAGATCTCTTAAATAAGTTTCGGATCTTAACCACGCACATTAAAAACTTGTCCTCGAAAGGAATCCCCGCACGTCTGGCAGCATATCTGCTCTTAGAATCTCAGGAGCAATGGCTTAACACCCATGTCGATTTGAAGATTTCCAAGGCTCAGTTGGCAAGCATGCTCGGCACCATTCCTGAAACCCTATCGAGGGTGTTTGCCAAGCTCTCCAATCATAGCCTTATTCGCGTGGAAGGCCGGAAAATTGTTCTTTTGAACAAGGTTAGGCTTGCCGAGTTGGCCGAAACTGGCAAGATTCTGTGCTAAATGCGTAGTCGATAGGAGGTAATAAACAGCCTGCGGCTGCGAGGATCAGGAATTCTGGTTGGGCATAAACCTATATTTTGGTGCCTGAACCATAGCTGTTCGAGGGAGCATCATGCTTGAATTGCCAGCGAGTATCCCAGGCGAACGCAGATTCTGCACAATACGGTATCAGGGCGGCTACCATCAGCCCGATTATGTATTTAGCCAGTTTCATTTCTGTCGCTCCTTGCTCAGAGGGGCAATCTTAAACAGTCAATTGCTCGAGAAGCATAATCTGTGGAGGCAACACGTTGCGATACCGTCGTCAGCAGCAGTAGCATGAGTTTGTTTATATCGGAACTACTGGTCCCTTATTACCGGCTAAAGGAAGCGCGTGTCGAAGTGGGTGTGGGCTCCATAAAACCGGGACCTATTAGTTGAATTCCAGCCTCTCCCCGGCCGTGAAGGGCTGCACCTTCTCCCCGAAGGCATCCCGCAGAGCCATCAAGGCCTTCCATCCTGTGCAGTGGTTGAGACGGAAGGCATCGATTGAGGCAAATTCGGTTCGCAGGGCCTCGATCGTGGCCGCGATCTGGGCACTTCCGGCCGGCTGGATGTGACTTCCGCCGAGCACGGCGGTAATCGGGCGGGGAGAGATCCTCCGCACCTGGCGCAGGGTGTTGATCAGGCCGGCATGGCAGCAGCCGAGGACCGCCACGAGGCCCTTCTCCGTGTCCAGGACAAGCGACTGGTCGTCGTGGAGGGGGTCGGACTCGATTCTTCCTCTCTCCTCGTGCAGGAGCTTGGCATCCACCGTTTCGAAGTCGGTCTCGCGGGGAATGACTCCGGTCACGGTGACGAACCGGCCGATGGGGGTGGGCTGATCGCGGAGAGTGAGCCGGGTCTTCTGCGCAAGTTCCTCGCGGGGGATGGGAAGGCCGATCGGTTTGGGGGGCTCGTGCCGGCCGCTAAATTTGTTCTCGAAGACTCCGGGGGCTGCGATGAGGGCGGGCCGGTCCATCTTGGAAAGAACATGGGGCAGGCCGCCGGTATGGTCGTAGTGGCCGTGGCTCAAGACCAGGTGGGTCACCTGCTCCAGACGTATTCCGGCGGCCTCCAGGTTGTGGGCGAGGACCTGCGGGCTCTGCCCGGTGTCGAAGAGCACCGCGGCATCCGGGGTGCGGATGAAAAAGGCGAGCCCGTGCTCCCCCCGGAACGGGGAGCCGAAGGCCACTTCGTTGTCGACGACGCAGGTGATGGAAATCATCTCGGCTCCTTGCAGGGGTGTGGTTTTTTCGCTTACTTGATCTTGCGCGGGTCGAAGGCGTCGCGTAGCCCATCCCCGATGTAGTTGATGCTCAGAACGGTCAGAAAGATCATGAACCCGGGGACGATGGCGGTCCAGGGGGCGGCGAAGATCTGATCCAGCGCGTTCTTCAGCATGTTGCCCCAGGTGGCGGTGGGCGGCTGGATGCCGAGGCCGAGGAAGCTCAGGCCCGATTCGGAGATGATGGCATCGGCCACCCCGAGGCTCGCCGCCACGATGATGGGGCCGAGGGCGTTCGGCAGGATGTGGCGGATCATGATCCGCGGGGTGCTGGCCCCGAGCACCCGGGCCGACTCGACGTACTCCAGGTTCTTGACCTCCAGGAAGGAGCCGCGCACGAGGCGGGCGACATCCATCCATCCCAGGATGCCGATCACGAAGACGACGCGCGCAACGGGCATCTTGTAGAGGGTGTCGAACACGAGCACGATCAGGGAGTTGTCGCTGAAGGGCGGGCGCATGAAAATGATGGCGAAGAGGATCAGTACGAAAATCCGGGGAAAGGCGAGGGCGAAATCGGTGAAGCGCATGAGGAGATTGTCCACCACCCCCCCGAAGTAGCCGGCCACCGCCCCCACCAGGGTCCCCAGCGTGACCGCGACCAGCATGGCGAAGACCCCGACGATCAGCGACACCCGCCCGCCGTAAAGCGTGCGGGTCAGCATGTCCCGGCCGAGTTCGTCGGTGCCGAGCGGGTGGGCGAGGCTCGGCGGGGAGAGCATGTTGGAGAGATCCGGCGTTTCGGGGTCGTAGGGCGAGATCCGGTCCACGCACACCACGGCGAGCACGATCACGGCCATCATTCCCATGCCGAAGACCGCCATCCTGTGGCGCAGGAACTGCCGCAAGGTCATGTACCAGAGCTGGTTCTTGTGCTTCTCGTGAAAGCGTCCCCTGGCCATCCGTGTCTGCCTCACGAGTAGGTGATCCGCGGGTCGAGGATCGCGTAGACCACATCCGCCATCAGATTCGACACCACCACCAGGAACGCGATGGCGGCCACGATCCCCATGACGACGGAGTAGTCGAAGCGGGTGGCGGCGTCAACGAAGAGCCGACCCATGCCCGGCCAGGAGTAAATGGTTTCGGTGAAGAGAGCGCCTGCAAAGAGGACGGGGAGGTCGATCGCCACGACCGTGACGAGCGGGATGGCGGCGTTCCGGAAGGCGTGCTTGTAGATGATCACCCGCTCGCTCAGCCCCTTGGCTGCCGCGGTGCGGATGTAGTCCAGGTGGATCACCTCGAGCATGCTCGTCCTCAAGAACCGTACGTACTTTGCCGCAATCAGGGTCGAGAGGCTCAGGACGGGCAGAAACAGGTGGCGCAGGCTGTCGACAATAGAAAACTCCTTGCCCAGGGTGTGCATGCCGCCGCTCGGCAGCCAGCGCAGCCAGATGCTGAAGATGATGATCAGGAGCAGCCCGGAGTAGAACACCGGCATGGAGCGGCCGACGTAGGTGAGGGTCGTCGTGATGTGGTCGAACACCGAATACTGCCGGGTGGCCGATATGATCCCGGCCGGTATGGCGATGAGCAGGGCCACGATCAGGGAGATGCCGGTCAGGTAGAAGGTGTTGGGCAGCCGGTCCCAGATCTCGACCAGCACCGGCCGCTTGGTGGTGAAGGAGTAGCCCCAGTCCCCCTGTACGAAATTCTTGAGCCAGGCCAGGTATTGCACGTGGATCGGCCGGTCGAGGCCCATGTCGTGGCGCAGCCGCTCGATGTCCTGTTGGGTGATTTCGGGGTTGTTCTCGTAGGCCGCGAGCGGCCCGCCCGGCAGGAGCTGCATCAGGGCGAAGGTGGCGAAGGTGATGATGAGCAGCACCGGGATGACCGACAAGAGGCGCCGCAGGATAAAGGTGTATTTCATGCCCACCCCGTGAGGCGGCG
>JBFYWX010000475.1:0-4043 GCA_041310825.1 Desulfobacteraceae bacterium
CATCGGAGGCCAGCACATCCCCGGCCGGGATCAGGGTGACAAACAGCACCATGAAGGTGTTGATCTCGAGGCTCCAACTGGTCGGAATGCGGAACACGTAGCGCATGACCACGTCGTAGCAAATGGTCACCACCATGGCGGCGAGGGCGCACTGGCCCGCGACGCGAAGCCCGCGGGCCAGCCCATCGACCCGCTGGCGGGAGCTTGAGAGTCTTGAATCCGCGCTCATGCCTTGCCCAGTGCGTAGTTGATGGCTCTCTGCCCGATTTCTTCGCCCACTTCCTTCTTCCACCAATCCCATACCGGCCGGCTCTTGGCGTCGAAATCCTTGAGATCCGCCGCGGACGGAGTCGTCACTTCCAGCCCGCCTTTTTTCAGCATCGGCCAGTATTCCTCTTTGTAAAACCGGCCGTTGATCTCCCGGGCGTAGTTCTCGTCGAACCACTTTCCGGCCTCCCAGAAGACCGCCTTGGACTTGCCGTCCATCTTGTCCCAGCGGTCCTTGAGGAGGTACACGGCGATGGTGAAGGCGGTGATCGGCAGTTTGAAGCAGTACTTGACCTGTTCGAAAAGCCGCCGGCCCACGACGGTGGAGATGTTGGCGACGGCGCCGTCCACCGTGCCCCGCTGCAGGGCGAGGTAGGTTTCAGAGGAGGGCACCCGCACGCTGGCCACCCCGTAGGGCTTGAGCGCTTCCGTCGCCTCGTAGCCGACCACGCGGATCTTGCTGCCTTGGAGATCCTTGAGGGAGTTGATTTTTTTACCCGCCCCGCTCCAGATGTATTCGGGCTCGAGCACCCCGCCGCCCTGGGTCAGCATGAAGATGTTGTCCTTGGCCATGCTGTCGTTCATCAGCTTCCACAAGGGGGTCTCCATCTTCAGGCGGTCCCCGTGCTCATACAACTCCTCGACCAGGCTGGGCAGCCCGGTGACGCCCAGGATCTTGAACGAGCGGGTGATGTAGCTCGCCGTGTGGAACATGTAGTGGATGGTTCCGGCCCGCAGCGCGGCGGTTTGCTCGTCGGCTTTGACAAGGGTGCCCGAGTCGTGGAAATCGACGTTGAACACCCCCTGGCCCTTTTCCTTGAGGACCTCGTTGAACTTGTTCACCCCCCACATCAGGGCTTTGTAGGCGGGGGTCAGGTAAGTGACCCCGGTGAAGGTCTCGGCCGCGTGGGCATGGGTTGCCACGAACACCAGCGGCCCGCTCACCGCCACGGCCCCACATCCGATTGCGGCGGCTTTCAGAAAGCTCCGCCGCGAGCATCCTGTTGGTCTCTCGCCCGTCATTTTCATTTTCGCCCTCCTTTTTTTGGGTATGCAATCGCTCTCCATCCATTCTCCAAAAAAAACGCCGCCGCCGGGGACCGGGGTTCATGGCAATCGCTCTATTCGATCATTCCGGGAAGCCATAGGGCCAGGCCGGGGAACAGGATGAAAATCAACAACCCCAGAAACTGAATGCCGACGAACGGGATCGATGCGCGGATGATCTCTTCGATCGACAGAAACGGGCACACGCCGCGCAGGGTGTAGAGATTGAGCCCCACCGGGGGCGTAACCACGGCCATTTCGAGGTTCATGACCAGGATGATGCCGTACCACAGGGGGTCATACCCCAACCCCTTGATCAACGGGATGAGAATGGGCGTCGTCACGACGATCAGCGAGACCGCGTCGACGAACATGCCCAGCACGACCAACAGCGCCATGATGATCAGCAAAATCACGACCGCCGGCACATCGAGCCCCAGCAAGTACTCGGAGAGCATCTGCGGCACCCGCACCATGTTGAGGAAGTCCCCGAAAATCTTGCGCACCCCATGATGATCAGGATGGCGGCACTGACCCTCAGGCTCTCCTTCAGGATGCTCAGGGTGCCGTGCCAGGTCAGGATCCGGTAGGCCAGCCCGGCGATCAGAAAGGCCCCGGCCGCACCCACGGCCGATGCCTCGGTGGGAGTGGCCACACCGGTATAAATCGCCCCCAGCACCAGCACGATCAGCACGCCGGCATGCCAGATCCGCTTCAGGCTTCCGAGCCGCTCCTGCCAGCTGAAGCGCATGTCGGCGGCAGACGGCGCCTCCGCCGGCCGGACGAGCACCCGCAGCAGGACAAACAGGCTGAGCATAGAGGCCAAGGCCAGCCCGGGCACGATGCCGCCGATGAACAATTTGGCCACCGAGTCGCCGGTGACCGCGCTGTAGATGATGAACGGAACGCTGGGCGGAATGAGCATGGCCAGGGCGCCGGCGGTCACCACCGACCCGGCGGCCAGGCTTCGGCTGTATCCCCGGTTGACCATCTCCGGGACGGCCAGTCCCCCGACCGCGGCCACCCCGGCGATGCTGACCCCGCTGACCGCCCCGAAAAGCGTGCAGGCGCCGATGGAGGCGATGGCCAATCCGCCGGGCAGCCAGCTCAGCCAGCGCGACGCGGCAAAGAACAGATCGCGGCCGATGGGCGTCTTGGCGAACACATGCCCCATGAGAATGAACAGGGGCAGCGCGATCATCTCGAAGCTGTTCAGTTGGCCGAAGAAGGAGGTGGGAAGCAGGGCGAGGGCGTTCACCCCGCGGGTCAGGAGCAGGCCCAGCGCTCCGGAGAGCCCCAGGGCCGCGTAGATGTTGACCCCGGCCACGATGAGCGCCAACAGCAGAAGGGAGGCGATGATAGCTTCTACCATGATCGGCACGCCCTGCCCAAGTTTGATGGACTTGCAAAAAGTCCCTGACACAGACGACTTTGTAAAAAGCCCAAGATCAAGGCGCGTGAATTCCGTGTCGCGAGACGCATCCCGCCATGGCGGGACAGAGATCGGGTTTTTTACAAAGTCGTCAAGTTTGTATGTTTATATAATGACATAAATTAAAGCTGTATAAATGTCAAGCGCAAATTCAGACGTATTTTTGGGTGGGAAGGCCACGGAGGGGCAAGGTGCGGTTGAGGCCGCGGGTGATGGGGTTCAAACACAAAATCCCCCGTCGCACCCCTTGGGCACATAAGGGCTGCGGGGGGATTTTTAAATCGACGGCCCCGCAAGGTCGTCGGCAACCACTGTCCAAAAGAGGGCTGCCCAACGCGCCGTTGAACAAGGCTGAGGGCGAAATAGCGGGTCGGGCAACCGCCCTTCAACCGCCGTAGATGACGGCCAGGATGGTCGCCTTGTCTTCTTTGGCGCCGATATAGTGCGGCGTGGTGGAAAGATAGTAGGCGCTGTCGCCGGGATCGAGCTCGAATTGATCCCCCCCGATTTCGAGCAGCACCGTGCCGTTCAGCACGAAGATGAACTCCTCCCCTTCGTGCACCGACATATCCTTTTCGGAACTGGTGAGGAGCTGGACCACGAGGGCTTCCATGTGATGGCCCTTGACCCCCGGGGTGAGCGTTTTGAACGTGTAGAGATGCTCCTTGCCCGCCTTGGTCGTCGACCGCACCGCCGCCCGGCGCTCGCTTTTGCGGGTGATCGAATAGAGCTTGTCCCCGCTGCCGGAGACCAGTCGGCCGAACGCGCTGTGGAGTGCCTTGGAGAGCTTGATCAGGGTCCCCAGCTGGGGCTGGGCCTCGTTGTTTTCGATGGCGGACAGGAAGTCGACCTCGAAGCCGGTCAGCTTGGAGAGCTCCGCGAGGGTCGTGCCGTTTTCCTGGCGCAGGGCGCGGATGCGGGCGCCGATCGCCTCGACCTCCCGGCCGGCGGGGGCGGCGATGTCGGCAGTGAGATTCTCGAAGAAATCCACGTCCAGAAGCGATGATTTGCCCTTGGCAGTCATGGGTCAGCTCCTTGTAGGCTCATTTCACGATAGGATGGTTGCATGGGCTCGGAATCCCGGTTTCACATCACTGATCCAGCCCCCGTTAACCGTGAACCCGGAACCCTTCTTTTCTTACAGACATTTCGCCCCGATGTGCCGGGCAATCACGATCCGCTGCACCTCCGAGGTGCCCTCGCCGATCTCGAGCAGCTTCTGGTCGCGGTAGAATCGCTCGACGTCGTATTCTTTCATCAGCCCATAGCCCCCGTGCAGCTGAACGGCATGGTTGGC
>JBFYWX010000525.1:0-3202 GCA_041310825.1 Desulfobacteraceae bacterium
ATAAGGTCTGCGGGCAAGCTGGATCGTGAACAAGCTGAAATCATAACACTTTTTGTTTTTAGGGCTCTTTACTGCCTACTTTGACGGTCAAAATCGAATTGCACGAAAATCGCTGTTAAACACTTTTTATGCCACGGCATCAGGATGCCGGAGTCCGGGGCATCGGTTGCGGGAGCGGCTGACTGTCTGAGGGGCTTACGGGCTCTTGGATCGGACCTTTCCCCGAACGGGTAGAAGAGGCGAAACGACGGAGCCTATCCCGTGCACAATTGACCGAGCGAGCCTGGTCCGATCATAGAGCCCGTTGCCCCGAGTTTCAGACGCGGACGCAATCGATGCCCCGGGCGCAGGCATCCGGGAGCGCCACAGAGCTCCGTTTTAAAACTGTGGCGCCCGCTAGGCGCGGCGGGCAGGGCATTTCTTTTTTGGTGTTTGGTTTTTAGTGTTTGGTGTTTGGTTGGAGTGGTGGCACGACTATTCGGTTCCGATACCGACCCCGGTCCATCCTTCCACTCGTTGCTCGTTACTTTTATCTTTCACTCCGACTCCGACTCATAACTTTTTTGTCCCCCCGGCTTGAAGGCGCGGTTGAGCAGCGGGTCCATGACGGCCTCGTAGCCCGTCAGGCGCGCGATGACCGCTCGGGCCGCATCCAGGAATGTGAAATCCCCGTGCATTTTTTTCCCGGCGGCCGCGCGTACTTCGAGAACCACTGTAATGCCCTCTGTCGGAAAGGCGTGGCGATACTGCCGGTAGGAGGCTGCATGGCTCGGAAGCGACACGCACCCGTGCTGTTCGAAGCACCAGAGGCTGGCCATCTGGAAAGCCGTGTCGAGCACGAGCGGATCGGAAAGCCAAGTGTTGCGCAGCGGGGCGGCCATCCACTGCCCCGGGGCGGGGGCACCGGACGCCTCGGCCACCATGCCCTGGGGGGTGCAGCACCGGATGGCGGTCAGACCTTGCAGGTGGCGGCCGTGGAAGAGGATCTTCTCGTAGACTTCGGCGGCCGAGCGCGGATAGTGGTTGCAGTCGAGCGCGTCGGGTACGCGGAAGGCCGGCGGTGGGGCGTACCCTTCGGCCAGGATCGCCCGGGCGCGGGAATGCAGCACCGCCTTGCCTTCATGCACGCCGTTTCGCAACTCCAGCTCAACCTCGAAATGGCCGTTGCGGCGCAAGGCCTTGCCGGCGAACAGGCGGACCATCTTGGCCTGCTCGCCCAGCCGGATGCCGCTCAGGATGCGCAGGTCTTCGATCCCGTAAAGGACCAGCCCGGGGTTTTCGTGCAGGGCCCCGTGCCCGAAGAGCTCGGCGATCAGGGCCATGGGCACGACCGGCTTCCCATCGATGACATGGGAGGTGAGCACGGGATAGGAGGCGAGGTCGATGGCGCGCTCGAAGAGCAGGTTGAGCCGGGGCCGCCCCGGCTCAGGGGCGGTCTCGATGCCCGTGGGGTTCAAGGTGCCCCCGATCACCACTTCGACCGGTGCGCCGGCCGGCCGGGCCATTTCGCGCAGCAGGGAGAAGGCTCCCGTGGAGGCCGCCAACAGGGTGACCCCCTGACGCTCGAACTCGCGTTTGATGGGGGCGGTCACCATGCCGCATTCCCAGGGGCCCCAGTTGATCGATACCACCCGGCAGCCGCTGCGCTGCAGGGACTCGGCCTGGGCCAGCTTGTTCAGCGCCTCGTTGGCCATGGCGTAGTCCGCTTGGCCGCGGTTGCCGATGCGGGCGGTGACCGATGAGAAGATGACGATCGTCTTCAACTCGTCAGGGACCGTGGCCGCAAGCAGCGCGCGGAACCCGTGCAGCTTGGTTGCGAACACCCGCTCGAACTGCTCCAGGCTCTTCTGGACGATCAGCCGGTCCTCCACGACCCCCGCGCCGTGAATCAGGCCGCGAATCGGCCCGAACCGCGCCCGGGCATCCGCCAGTGCGGCGCGGACCTGGTCGGCCGCGCGCACGTCGACCGCGTAATAGCGGACCGGGGCCCCGGCCGCCTGGATGGCCGTGAGGGACTGCGAAATTTCCCGGTTGGCCATAAGCTGCCGCAGGCGCCGCTCCACGTCGGCCGGTCGCACGGAGGCGCCCGTGAATTCGTGCGTGAGAAGCGCCCTTTTGATCTCGGCCTCGGCGGCGACCCCCTGCATCCACTCCGGCTCGGGGGTGGGTTCCGGTGAACGGCCGAGCAGGATCAGGCTGGGGCGGACCCTGTGCGCCAGCTCAAGGGCGCAGGCGGCCGTGATCCCGCGTGCGCCGCCGCTCACGACCACCGCATCGCCCGCCTGGATCGGGATCTCCCCTGCCGGGTACTCCGCCGGCTCGAGCACCGGCGTCCGGCAACCGTCGGGGCCGATCCCGATTTCCACCGGGCCGCGGGCCATGGCGTGGGCGACGGCCAAGCGGGCGGCGGCGCGCAGATCGGTCATGGCCGGGTCGATGTCCAGAGCGCGGCAGGCGACCTCGGGCCATTCCACCGCAGCGGTTTTGGCAAGCCCCGCCAGGGCGCCTTGGAGCGGGTGCGACACCGGGCGGCCGCTGAACCCGAACGCTCCGTCCATGCGGGTCACAGTGGTGAAAAAAGCTCCCCCCTGCCGCGCGGAATCAGTCAGTTCCACCCCGAGGGTTTTGGTCAGCTCGAAGCTGTGTTTTAAATCGGCCTCCATGTCGGCCGCGGCCGGGTTCTGGACGAGCACCAGCCCGGCTGCGGGCGGCAGGATCTTCTTGTGCCGCAGGATGTCGAGCGAGACCAGAACGGTGTTGATCCCGATCCGCCCGAACTCGGCTACGACGGCTTGGGAGAGCCCCGCGCGGTCATCCGTGACGAAGACTTTCTTTCCCTTGGCGAGGGGGATAGGCGTCCGAGAGGGGAGCTCTGTCGCCTGCAAGGTGACGGCCCGGCGCTCGGCGAGCTTTGCCTCCGAGTGTGCCGCCGGGGTGGGGCAGGCATCCAAGGGTGCCGGGGTGGCCACCTCCGGCAGTGGGGAATCGGTCCCCGGCGGGGAGGCAGTCGGTGCTGAGCCGGCGCCGTGGCCGAGGAACGCGATGATCTGGCCCAGGGTCTTGAGTCGGCCCATGTCTTCAGGGGCGACGGGCCTCAGGCCGGGCCGGCGCTCCTCGAGGGTGGAGAGGATTTCGACGCGTTTGATGGAGTCGATGCCGAGGTCGGCCTCGATGTCCATGTCGAGCCCGAGCATCTGGGCGG
>JBFYWX010000029.1:0-13091 GCA_041310825.1 Desulfobacteraceae bacterium
CGGTTTCGAGTCCCGACAGCTCATCGAAAAACCAGCCGCAGCTGGTGTACATCAACATGGCCTGACGCTGCATCTCCAGCAGCTTCAGGGCCCGGATCCGAGCCGTCGCGTCCGGTGGATCCTTCAGGTGCTGTTTTAGAAACCGGTCTATGCTTACGGTAGACCGAGCGAGTATCACCTCGATGTAATCGTTGCGGGCCTGCCAGGGATCGGCGAACAGACCGCCGGCATTTTCGGTGAACGCTTCCGCCAGGGTGTCCCGCAGCCAGTCCAACGCGTTGCGCAGTGGTTCCCGCCAGCCCTGGTTCCATTCCAAGCGCCGGCCGGAATGGCAGCCGCAATCGTTTTTCCAGCGCTCTACGCCGTGCACGCAGCTCCAGGCGGTGTTTTCCTTGATCTCCACCTCCCAGGTCGGGGGCCGGTTCTCCAGGAATTCGCCGTAATTAGTCAGCCGTGCCGATTTTCCGGAATCGATCTTTTCCAGGACATAGGCCAGGGCCATGTCCCCGTATCGATGATGGTGGCCGAAGGTTTCCCCGTCCGTGGCGATGTGAACCAACTGGTCGTCTTCGCGTTGATCTTCAAAAGCCGATAGCAAGCGTGCGCAAAAGGCTTCACCATTGTTGAGCAGGCCGTTGAAGGCAACGTCCCGGGAGATCGGACCGTCGTAGAAAAAGATGGCCATGCTGCGGTCGTTGGGAAGGCGCTGACGGTAAGGCCTGCGCGGGTCGATGGAACCGTCGCTCACGTCGCTCCAGGCGTCGACCCCCAGCGGTCGGACCCGATTGGCCTGATGGGGACTCAGAACCGTGAACGCAATCCCCAGTTCCGCCATAATGGCAAGGGTTTCAAGATCAACCGCCGCCTCCGGCAGCCACATCCCCTCCGGCGCCCGCCCGAAGCGGTGCCGGAAGTCGCGGATGCCCCACAGAATCTGGGTGGTGCGATCGGCTGAGTTGGCCAAAGGCAGAATCATGTGGTTGTAAGGCTGCGCCATCGCGGAGCCGTGCCCCGAAAATCGCTCGCGGCTGCTGCGGTCGGCCTCCAATATGGCCGTGTAAACCGCGATATTGTGTTGCGCCATCCAGTTGAGCAGCGTCGGTCCGAAATTGAAGCTCATCCGAGCGTAATTGTTGGTGATCCGCACGATGCATTCGTGATCGTCCAGAATGCGGGCGGCGGCGTTGCGGACGTAGCATTCGGCGCTGATGCGGGCATTCCAGTCGTGATACGGATGGGCCGAGTCCTGGATCTCGATCTCCTCCAGCCAGGGATTTTCCCGGGGCGGCTGGTAGAAATGTCCGTGAATGCATATGAAGTGTTGCGTCATTAAGGATTCCCTCCTTCAGCCCGACTGTTCCCTGGTGAACACCACCACGCTGTGAGACGCAGCGTGGAGTTCAGCCGGTCCGGTTGTCTGCAGCTCATCCGGGATGCTGCTTCCGGGACCCATCCAGCGGGGTTCGGCTGAATCGATCCGCTTACGCCAACACCCTGCCGGCAGTTGAATTCGGACCGGTCCCGCTGCCTCGTTGAAATTGAACAGTAAGCCGGCCTCCTCGTCCTCGAAGCGGCGCCGCACCCAAAGCAGGTTCTGCTGCGGGTCGCATGCCACCGTCATGTTTTTCTTGCTCAGGTTGGCCAGGGCGGGCATCCGGGTGCGCAGCACCAGCAATTCGCGGTAAAATTCGACCATCGCCCGGTGGCGGCCTTCCCGCCGCAGGGACCGGTTCAATTTGGATCGCAGAAAGGTCTGCTCGTCCTGAGGATCCGGGGGATCGGCCTGCCAGTCGAAGGCAGCGAACTCCTGTCGGCGGCCCTGCCGGACCGCCTCAACCAGTTCTGGATCGCCGTGGCTGACGAAGTACAGAAACGGGGCCGGCTCCCCATATTCCTCGCCCATGAAAATCAACGGGATGAACGGCGACAGGAGCACTAGGCCGGCGGCCAGCTTCTGTTTTTCGAATGATACCATTTTGGCCAGACGGTCCCCCAGTGCGCGATTGCCCACCTGATCGTGATTCTGGGCGAATACCACCAGCTGCCAGGCCGGAACGTTGCGGGAAGAGTTGCCGTGGGCCCGCTGCCGGTAGGCGGAGTACTGACCCGAGTAAACATACCCTTCCCGCCAGGCCCGGGCCAGATCTTCGAGACCGTCGTAGTCCCGGTAGTATCCGGATCGTTCTCCTGTCAGCGCGGTGTGCAGGCTGTGGTGAAAGTCGTCGTTCCACTGAGCATCGAGATTGAAGCCGCCCAGCACACGTGGGCGGATGATGCGCGTGTCGTTGAGGGCGCTTTCGGCGATCAGATGGATGCGCCGCTTCAACTCTGCGGCCTTGCGGTGCACGGCTCGGCCAAGCTCCTCCAGAAACGGGCGCGCGGAAAAATCGAGGATGGCGTGAACGGCATCCAGCCGCAGGGCGTCGACGTGGAATTCGCCGATCCATTGCAGGGCGTTTTCGATGAAATAGCGGCGCACCTCATCGCTGTGGGGCCCATCGAAGTTGATCGCTTCGCCCCAGGGCGTTCGATAAAAATCGGTGAAGTAGGGGCCGAAATCTCTCAGGTAGTTGCCCTCCGGCCCTAGATGGTTGTAAACCACGTCGAGCACCACCGCCAGTCCCTTGCGGTGACAGGCGTTCACCAGTCGTTTCAGTCCTTTCGGGCCGCCGTAGGAGTTCTGCACGGCAAAAGGGTACACGCCGTCATAACCCCAGTTCCGGTTGCCGGGGAACTGGGCCACCGGCATCAGCTCGACGGCGGTGACCCCGAGACGCGAGAGTTCATCCAAGTGCTGAATGACGCCGTCGAAGGTTCCCTCCGGGCTAAAGGTTCCCACATGCAGCTCGTAAAGGACGTAGCGGCTCAGGGGCGGTCCGCACCAGTCGTCGTCATCCCAGTCGAAATCGGTGGAGACGACCTGGGAGGGTTCGTGCACCCCGTCGGGCTGCGACCGCGAGGCCGGATCCGGTCTTTCCCTGGCGCTCGAATCCGCATGTTGTAGCCGGTAGACGTAGCGGGTGCCGGGAGGGATATCGTCCAGCACCGCCGTGAAGTACCCTGCTGCCTGCCGGTCCATCGCCGTCCGGCGGTCCGCCGGCGCCTTCAACCGAACCTCGACGTTTTCGGTAAGGGGAGCCCACACCTCGAAGCGGCAACGCCGGTTGCCGAGGGGCGTGGCCCCCAATCGGGTGCGTTCCATCATGCTGGATCCTCGCCGGGCTTCAAGAATACGGCCGATAACGGCGGCAGGGTCAAGTTCAGGGAGTGGGACATACCGTGAAACGGTACCGGTGCGGCTTCCAGGGTCCCAAGGTTGCCCTGACCGCTGCCGCCGTAATCGCGTGCATCGCTGTTGAGCAATTCCTTCCATAAACTGCCGCGGGGGGTGCCGATACGATAATTGTGCCGGGGCACCGGCGTGAAGTTGAAAACGGCGATCAACTCGCTGGTGGCCTGACGGTCACGCCGGATCAAGCTGATGGTACTGTGAACGGCATCGTTGCAGTCGATCCATTGAAATCCATCGGGTAAGAAATCGGATTCGTGCAGGGCGGATTCGGTGCGGTACAGCTGGTTGAGGTCGTGCAGCCAGTGCTGCATCCCACTATGCAATGCAGACTCGAGCAGGTGCCAGTCCAAACTGCGATCATGCGCCCATTCGGCCCACTGGCCGAACTCAGCACCCATAAAGACGAGCTTCTTGCCGGGTTGGGCGTACATGTAGCCGAACAGCAGGCGGAGATTAGCGAATTTCTGCCAGTTGTCTCCCGGCATTTTTCCCAGGAGAGACCCCTTGCCGTGAACCACTTCGTCGTGGGAGAGCGGCAGCACATAGTTTTCATGAAAGGCATAGATCATCCGGAAGGTCAGCCTGTTGTGGTGGTAAGAGCGATGAACCGGATCCCTTGAAAAATAGGCCAGGGTGTCGTGCATCCACCCCATGTCCCATTTCATGTCGAAACCGAGCCCACCGAGGAAGACCGGACGTGACACCATCGGCCAGGCGGTGGATTCTTCGGCAATCGTGATGGTGCCGGGGTAATTTTTATGCGTCTCTTCATTGAAGCGGCGCAGAAAGGAAATGGCTTCCAGGTTTTCGTTGCCGCCGAATTCGTTGGGAATCCATTCCCCCGACCCGCGGGAGTAATCCAAATAGAGCATGGAGGCGACCGCGTCCACGCGAAACCCGTCAATATGGTATTTGTCCAGCCAGAAAAGGCTGCTGCTGACCAGAAAATTACGAATCTCGTTGCGCCCGTAATTGAAAATGTAGCTCTTCCAGTCCGGATGAAAACCCTTGCGCTCATCGGCGTGTTCGTAGAGATGGGTTCCGTCGAAATCGCCGATCCCGTGCCCGTCGACGGGAAAATGCGACGGCACCCAGTCGAGGATGACGCCGATGCCGTTTTGATGCAGCGTGTCGATCAGGTGCATAAAATCCTGGGGTGTGCCGTAGCGGCTGGTGGGAGAAAAATATCCGAGGCTCTGATAGCCCCAGGAGCCGAAAAAAGGGTGTTCCATCACGGGCATGAATTCGACGTGGGTGCATCCGATGGTCAGGACATATTCGGTCAACTTCCGCGCCAGTTCCCGGTAGGAAAGGGACCGGTAGTTTTCTTCGGGCACCCGCCTCCACGATCCCAGGTGAACCTCGTAGATGCTCATGGGGGCATCCGGTTTTTGATTCTGCGCGCGCGATGTCATCCAGTTTTCATCGCCCCAGTCATAGGACAGATCCCAGATCACGGAGGCCGTCTTGGGGGGCACTTCCCCATGGACGGCAAACGGGTCGGCTTTTTCCAGCCGGCGGTTTTCGTAAGTGGACTGAATGACATACTTGTAGGGCATGCTGCGGCCGACGCCGGCGATGAATCCTTCCCAGATGCCCGACTTTCCCCTCGACGTCAGCACGTGGCGGTGGTCGTCCCAACCGTTGAAATCGCCGATCACGCTGACCGTCTCGGCGTTGGGCGCCCACACCCCGAAAACGGTTCCCTCACGCCCGTCGACCGTGATGATGTGCGCACCCAGCTTGTCGTAAAGTCGAAAGTGGCTGCCCTCGTTAAAGAGGTAGATATCGTCTTCGCTCAGCAGGGAGACATCCCGGTCGACCGCGTCGTCGACCTCGGTGTCTGTTGCCGGATTTTTCGGAGACATGGACTCCTCCTTGGTTTTTTACGTTGCCGCAAGCATCAGGTTTCGATACTGCTCATCACGTGGAGTATTCCGGTGATCGGTATCCTGACCCAGTCGGGACGATTGTTCAGTTCGTATCCCAGTTCGTAGATGGCCTTTTCCAGCAGGTAGCTTTCAAGGAGCACCTGCACCTCACCGGCGTTTGACGGGAGAAAAGATTTTTCACCGACCACGCGCAGGTATTCCTTTAAGAATACGGCCCCCATCCATTTGTACCAGTAGTCGGCCCAGGAAGCCAGGGCGGCGCGGTTTTCGGGCTGCACCCATCCGCGTGCTTCGGAAGCCTGCAGCGCGGTGCAGGCGGCATAGTGAAAAGATCTGAGCATGCCGGCCACGTCCCGCAGGGGAGAGCGTTTGATGAGACGCTCGGACACCGGACGGGCCGGCTCCCCTTCGAAATCGATGATCACGAAATCCTTGCCAGTGTAGAGCACTTGTCCCAGGTGGTAATCCCCGTGGACGCGGGTGCGCAGGGCCGTGATCCGGGTATCCAGCAAGCGCCGAAAGGTCTCCAGGATGGCCGGTTCCTGGTCGGCCAGGGTTCTCGCGTCCGGACGGGTGTCCTCGGGAAGATGGTTCAGGCGCCGCAGCAAAAGGGATAGATTGCGCCGGCAGATGGTTCGCATGGACTGGTAGAGACTGCGTTGATACAATTTGGTAAACCGTTCCGGAGCAAAATCGGGATCCGCGGTGCCTTCGGCCAGCACCAGGTGCATTTGAGCGGTGCGCTTTCCCAGTGTTCGAACCGACACCGGATAGAAATCCGCCAGTTCTGCGACGTCACCGGGGGGATCGTCGACGGTCAGCTGCAGCAGTCCCGCACGGGGTACCGGGGCCTTCTCGCGGGCGATCCCCCGGGCGATGATCCGCTCGAAATACCGATCGAGGATGTTCAACGTATACTCCCAGGCATCTCCCTGATTGGCCACATAGCCCTGTAGGAGAGCCAGTGTTTGCGGTATCCCCTGGGGACTGCGGTATTCGATGAAACCGGCCACCGGAGCAATGTGGGCAAATCCTTTTTCGGTCAGGTAATGCCCGATCTGAAGATCCGGATTGACGCCCGCCTGCAGGCGACGAAACAACTTGAGGATCAGCCGGTCTCCGTAAAGGATCGAGGTGTTGCTCTGTTCGGCCCGCAGGGTCGATGGTGTCAGCGTCTCGAAAGGCGGTTTCCAAATCTGTTGCAAAGCGGCCGTCGAGCGGGCGATTATCTCACCGAACCGTCCTCTGCCGTGGTGGCGCTGTGCGATCATTTTCAGCAGGTTGTGGCAGAAGCCAATCTCGGCCGGTGCATCCAGCAGGAACCCTTCTTCCGCTTTTTGAAGGACTTTGATTCGGCCGACAACGGCTTCGGGGCGCTCGCGGATCAACTCCAAAGAGAGCCGAGCGGGGACGAAGATCAGCGGCAGTACGTAGGTGTCGCTCTCGCTGCCGACGTAGTCGACCCGCAGGAAAAGGATGATCGTGTCTTTACTGTCGTTGGGCAGCGGGAACCATTCCTGGATGCGGGCCTGTTTGATCTGCCGGGCCTTGCCGCCGAACCAGCGCTTGGAACTGGTGTAGGCAGACAGCACCTTTTCGAGCCGGGGCTTGGCGCGTCCCTCGAAAATCTCCTGCCAGCTGGCCCCGCATTCGAAAAGAGGAGGGTCGCCGGTGGTCTCCGGGATGGCGCGGTCGGTATCGTGACGGACGGCGGCCGGCTGCAGATAAAACCAGTAAAACGAATGCGGCCCAATGGTCAGGGGATAGGGGGATTTGTCGATGGGCGGGAATTCGGTGGCGCCGAAGATCTCCACCGGTGTCGCCTTTACGAAGGCCGTCAGGTCGAGTTCGACGAATTGGACGAAACGCGACAGGTTGGCCACCACGAGGAGATTTTCGTCCTCGTGGCGGCGGACAAACGCCAGGATGGTCTGGTTTTCGGGATGGAGAAAGGTCAGTGAGCCCCGGCTGAACGCCTTGAAACGCTTGCGCAGTGAAATCAGCCGTCGCATCCACCACAGCAGGGAATGGTGGTTGCTGTCCTGGGATTCGACGTTGATGACTTCAAAATGGAACTCGGGATTCACGATGATCGGCATATACAATTGCTGGGGATTGGCCTTCGAGAAGCCGGCGTTGCGATCGGGGCTCCACTGCATCGGGGTGCGGACGCCGTTGCGGTCCCCCAGAAATATGTTGTCTCCCATGCCGATTTCGTCACCGTAATAGATCACCGGGGTTCCCGGCAAAGAGAGCAGCAATCCGTTCATCAGTTCGATCCGCCGGCGGTGGTTTGCCAGCAAGGGGGCCAGACGTCGGCGGATACCCAGGTTCAGCCGCATTTGCGGGTTATCGGCATAG
Organism: Desulfobacteraceae bacterium; assembly: GCA_041310825.1. Taxonomy (GTDB): domain Bacteria; phylum Desulfobacterota; class Desulfobacteria; order Desulfobacterales; family SpSt-501; genus SpSt-501. Next base: position 7,546 of record JBFYWX010000029.1, read on the forward strand.
ACGCGGTACATGTAGTCACGTTCTTCATCGGTGACCATTTCAAGAGTCAGCTCGTCGTGATTGCGAAGAAATATGGCCCATTGACAGATGTCCGGAATATCCGGCGTCTGTTCCAGGATGTCGACGACGGGAAAGCTGTCCTCCATGCGCAATGCCATGAAAAGCCGCGGCATCAGCGGAAAGTGAAAGTTCATGTGCCCCTCGTCCCCGTCTCCGAAGTAGGCCGCCGCGTCTTCGGGCCATTGATTGGCTTCGGACAGAAGCATCCGGTTGCTGAACCGGGCGTCGATGTGGGCCCTCAATTTCTTTAAGAAAGCGTGGGTTTCCGGCAGGTTTTCGCAGTTGGTGCCGTCGCGTTCGTAAAGATAGGGCACCGCGTCCAGGCGCAAACCGTCGACGCCAATTTTCAGCCAGAAGTCGAGCACCCGCAGGACGGCCCTGTGCACCTGGGGGTTGTCGAAATTGAGGTCCGGCTGATGGGAGTAAAACCGGTGCCAGTAGTAGGCGTCGGCAGTCGAATCCCATGACCAGTTGGACGTCTCGAAATCCTGAAAAATGATGCGCGCTTCCTGGTACTTTTCCCAAGTATCGCTCCAGACGTAAAAATTTCTACGGCTGCTTCCGGCCGGCGCCTTGCGGGCCTGCTGAAACCAGGCGTGTTGGTCGGATGTGTGATTGATCACCAGCTCGGTGATCACGCGCAGACCGCGCCGATGCGCGGCGCGCAGGAATGCTTTGAAATCCTTAAGATTGCCGTAAGCCGGGTGGATGCCGCAGTACTCGGAAATGTCATAACCGTCGTCCCGGAGCGGCGAAGGGTAAAACGGCAGCAGCCATATCGCCGTTACTCCCAGACTCTGCAGATAGTCGAGCTTTTGGTTCAGCCCCTTGAAGTCGCCGATTCCATCCCCGTCACCGTCCATGAAGGCCTTGACGTGCAGTTGGTAGATAATGGCATCCTTATACCAGAGCGGATCGTCTTCGAGTGCGGCCCTTTCTTCGGGGCGTGGTGCCATGGATGTCTCCTTTACACGAAGTAATCAAAATCCCGTTCGGTGCGCACTTTTTTACGGATTTTGAAAATGTGCGCCGGCATCACCTGAGGATTCAGCTCGATGTAATTGCGCCTGCCGTGCCACAGGTAGCGCGCATCACTGAGCAGGTCATGGACCTGATAAGGCTGCTGCGGCTCCAGTTGCAATTCCGCCGGCGCTATATCCACCCAGCCGCTGCGGGTGTGATGCGGATCGAGGTTTGCCACCACCAAAACGATGTTGGAGCGGTCGTCGGTGTATTTGCCGAAGCCGATGAGTTCTTCGTTGTCCATAGGGACGAAAAAGAGGTTTCGGTCCTGCTGGAGGGCCGGATTCTCGCGACGGATACGGTTGACCCGCGCAATCAGGTCCTTCAGGCTGTCGGGCCGATTTGTGTCCCAGAAGCGGATCTGGTATTTTTCGGAATCGGCGTATTCCTCGGTGCCGTGCTTAAGCGGGGTGTCGACCATTTGCTCGAAAGCGGGGCCGTAAATACCGCAGTTGGCCCCCAGGGTGGCCGCCAGGATGAGGCGCACGATAAAGGCCGGCCGGCCACCGGTTTGAAGGTATTCGGTCAGGATATCGGGTGTGTTGGGCCACAGGTTGGGCCAGAAAAACTCTTTCGCGGGGGAGGCCGTCAATTCCTCGAAATACGCCTCCAGTTCCCACTTCGTATTGCGCCAGGCAAAGTAGGTATACGACTGCGTGAACCCGAGCTGGGCCAGGCGATACATGATTTTCGGCCGGGTGAAGGCCTCCGCCAGGAAAATGACCTCCGGAGAATTGGCCTTGATCGTGCGGATCAGCCATTCCCAGAACGAAAACGACTTGGTGTGCGGGTTGTCGACCCGAAAAATTCGCACGCCCTGCTCGATCCAGTACTGCACGACGCTCAGCAATTCGTCGAAGAGGCTTTGCCAGGCATCGCATTCGAAATCGAAGGGGATGATGTCTTCGTACTTTTTAGGAGGATTTTCCGCATACTGGACCGTTCCGTCCGGCCGCCGCCGAAACCATTCGGGGTGTTCCGTGACGTAGGGATGGTCCGGTGAACACTGGAAGGCCAGGTCCAGGGCGATGTCGATTCCCGAGTCAGCGGCTTTTTGCACGAGACGCCGAAAATCATCCGGGGTTCCCAGAAGCCGGTGAACGGCCTTGTGGCCGCCCTCCCGACTCCCGATGGCCCACGGACTGCCGACGTCGTCCGGCTCCGCGACGTTTGCATTGTTACGGCCCTTGCGGTTGGTTCGGCCGATGGGGTGGATCGGCGGCAAGTACAGAACATCGAAACCCATGGCGGCAATGTAGGGCAGACGGTTTTCACAATCCTTGAACGTGCCGTGCCGATCCGGTTCCGCCGCCGCCGAGCGCGGAAACATCTCGTACCAGCTGCTGAAGCGCCCGCGCCGCGGTTCCACCACCACGATCAGTTGCTTATGATAGGTGGTGGCAAAGCGCCGATCCGGGTTCATGATCATCAGCCGCAGCAAATCGCGGCTGAACGCCAACCGGGTTTTGACTTCCGTGACGCGGTCTTCCCTCAGCACGGCAGCCAAGCGCCTCAGCCGGGCGGCATCATCCTCTTTGGCCCGGGATGCGGCTTTTTCCACCAGCTCCGCTCCCGCGAGCAGGTCCACCGCCACATCCTGACCGGCGGCGACTTTTTTTTGCAGATCCCGCCGCCAGGTCTTGAAGCGATCCACCCAGGCCTGCAGCGTGTAAACATACCGTCCGAGTTCGTCCACCAGGAAAGAGCCGTACCAGCGGTCATTGACCAGCGACCGCATGGGCAGAACGTTCCAGCGGTCGTCTTTTTGTCTGCGGACCAGCAGGACGGCCGACAGGGTGTCGTGGCTGTCGGCGAAGATGTCCGCTTCCACGCGTACCCTCTCGTCGCGAGCCCGCTTGACGGGATGGCTCCCATCGGCGATTTCCGGCGCAACACCGCTGATGACGACCCGCCGCCGGGCGTCAATCGACGGGTGTTGTTTTTTCCTGGCGACGGCCTCTTTGGTGGATTCCAGACCCATTGGATTTCCTCTCCGGTTCAAACGGATTCTCCGGGCGGGACCGTTGCCGCGCCCCGCGCCGGTGATTTAACGATGCGACCAACTTAGCCCTAAGCACCGGGGCAGGTGTATAGGCAATAGAGAGTATATCCATACCCGAAACCCTGTATATTAACGGGCCGACCGGCTTATGGCAAGTTGCGGCTCGGCGCTATATTATCGGTGGGACAGGGTTACAGCCGGCCAGGTCGGTTTATCAGAAGGCGAATATAACCGTTCTGGCTGCCTTGGCAGCCCTCCAGGGTGTATTTTATGGGCCGTTTCGTATATGCTGAATATGGGATTAATTGAAAACAACTCTGATTTTCCAACCCGGAGGCCCCATGGAAGTTCTGTTCATCGCCGCCGAAAACGGTGCCATCGAAGGTGGCAAGATTGGCGGGATCGGCGATGTGATTCGCGATCTGCCGCCGGCCTTGGCGGCGCTCGACTGCCGGGTGACCGTCGTGATTCCCTCTCACGGTTTCTTGCACCTTGGCGTCGGCTCGACAAAAATCGGGTCCTGCCGGTTCATGTTTCGCGGAAATCCTCAATCGGCCGATATTTTTGAAGTCTATCCGCCGAACGGTTTTCCGGGTGTGACTCAGCTGGTGATCCATCATCCGGCGTTGAGTGCCGGCGATGCCCCGAGCGGTAGATACCTTATTTATGCGCACGATCCGCCCGACAGGCCTTTTTTCACCGACGCCTCCCGCTTCGCCTTTTTCTGTGCCGCCGCTGCGACCGCGATTTCCAGGAAATTGATCGGAACGTTCGATGTCATTCACTTGCACGACTGGCACGCGGCCCTCGTGGGCCTGCTGAGACGGTTTCACCCGGACTTCGCGACCCTTCGGGACTGCCGCAGCGTGTTCAGCATCCACAACCTGGCATTCCAAGGCGTGCGGCCGCTGCGGGACAGTGAATCGTCTCTGGAAGCCTGGTTTCCGGAACTGCGCTACGATTGGGCCACGGTGGCTGACCCCCGGTGGCCCGATTGCATCAACCTGATGGCGGTGGGAATCCGCCTGGCGGATCGGGTTCACACGGTATCGCCCTCCTACGCGCAGGATATCCGGCAACCGAGCCGTAAACCACAGTTTTACGGTGGAGAAGGCCTTGAAGCCGATCTGGAACTGGTTCAGCGGGAGGGCCGGCTGACCGGTATTCTCAACGGATGCCGTTATTCTCGCGCCGAGCCCGGCCGGCGGGTCTGCTTTGACGACCTGCTGAAGGTGATTCGTCGGGAGGCGATTCGATGGAGCGGCGATGGCGATGCGGTGCCCGCCGCCCAATTTGTCGCTGTTGCGCGCACATTGGATCAGGGCGGCCGGCACGAGGATCCGGATGTGCTTCTAACGAGTGTCGCCAGGGTAGGGGCGCAGAAAATGCTGTTGTTGCGGCAGAACGGCCGTCAAGGAAAATCGGCTCTGCATCACATCCTGGAAGGGATCGGCCCCCGGGGATGTTACATTTTGCTGGGCAGCGGCGATCGCGATTACGAAAGATTTTTAACCGCGGTTAGTGCAAGCCATGAAAATTTTATCTTCGTCAACGGCTATTCCGAAAAATGCGCCCGCGCCCTGTATGCTGCCGGTGATCTGTATTTAATGCCCAGCTCTTTCGAACCCTGCGGGCTGAGCCAGATGCTGGCCATGCGGGAGGGCCAACCCTGCCTGGCGCATGCCGTCGGCGGTTTGAAAGACACCGTCTGCAACGGGTACAACGGGTTTACCTTCGGCGGCGCCACCCTCGAGGACCAGATCGGTCACTTCATAAAATCGACCCTCGAAGCCGTTGCCTTGAAGCGTGAAAACCCCGCTGCCTGGGATAAAATCCGTCTTAATGCCGCCGCTGCCCGTTTCACATGGGAAGATGCGGCCGATCGCTACGTGCGGGAATTATACGGGTAAGGGCAGCAAATCAACTGCCGGTGCCAACACATGCAGACGGTTTTCCAACAACCGCTTGATATTGTCGATGGCATGTGGATAAAATAGGAAGCTGCCGAGGTGTTTGCCAAAACCATCGATTTTTGGCGGCGCTGGCTCCTGCGGGCCGCCAGCCATTCCATAAATCGGTCGGCCTCATCGGTAAACCCGATGCGCAGAAAGCCATAGAGCGTAAAGGCCGCATCCCGGATCCACGTGTAGGTAAATCCCAGTTGCGGTTTCCGCCGATTGCTTCCGGAAGGCTGGTCGTCGGCGCAGCGACGATGGCACCGGTTGGAACGAAGGTCAACAGTTTCAACACCAGGGCGGAGCGGTGGACCATTTCGCGCCATCGGCCGGTGTAGGTGCATTTGGACAGGTTTGCCCGGGCAATGATTTTTTGCGGTTGAGGCCGGTTGCCGATCGGCCGAACGATTTGCGATAAATGTGCCTGGGAAGAAACGGTTTGAGGTTCCGGCGCTCAAATGAACATCCTGCTGCTCACCAACGAATACCCGCCCCACATTTACGGA
>JBFYWX010000041.1:0-3156 GCA_041310825.1 Desulfobacteraceae bacterium
GGGCCAACGCCGTCAAGCACGTGCACGAGAAATACGGGGTCAACATGCTCGCCTGCGTCTGCGCCATCGACCGGGCGGCGCTGCCGACCCTGATGGACTACTGGGTGCCGGAGGTCCAGGTCACGGGGGTCCACGAACTGGTGGCCAACGTGCTGAACTTGTCCGGCCAAGCCGAGCGCACCACCAACCTGCGGGGCGAGGACCTCGAGGAGCTGAAGGCGCAAGCGGAGGGTCAAACCGATGAAGGATAAGAATCTGATCGTCACTGGCGTCGTCATCTTCCTCGTCATCGTCCTGTTCCCCTTCTGGTACAATCGGGGTCGGGCGGTGCCGCCGCCCGAGGTCAAGCTCACCGACAAGGCCAAGGCGGCCAAGGAGTGCGTGCTCTCGCGCGAGTACATGGCGGCCGAGCACATGCAGATCCTCGACCTCTGGCGGGAGACCGTCGTGCGCGAGGGCAACCGCATCTACACCAACCCCAAGGGCAAGGAGTTCGTCATGAGCCTGTCGAACACCTGCCTGGATTGTCATTCCAACAAGGCGGAGTTCTGCGACAAGTGCCACGACTTCGCGTCCGTCCGTCCCTATTGTTGGGATTGTCACATCGAGAACCCGAAGGAGACCAAGTGATGGATACCAGCAGACGTCGTGTGCTTCAGCTACTGGGGCTCTCGGCTGCGGCCTTGTCGACGCCGCCGGTCTTGAATGCGCTGGCCGCGGAGGCCCCGGCGGCCAAGCCGCAGATCGGGCCGGGCAAAGAGTCACTGACCGCCCGGCAGTGGGCCATGGTAATCGACACGCGCAAGTTCACCTCGGAGGCGGACGTCCGGCCGCTGGTCGCCGCCTGCCACTCGATCCACAACGTGCCCCATTGGGATGAGAAGCGCTGGGAAATCAAATGGCTCTGGTCGGCCAAGTACGAGAGCGCCTTCTCCGGGACCGCCTCGGGCCGCTTCGCCTCCGAGGCACTGGAGGACCGGCCCTTTCTCGTGCTCTGCAACCAGTGCGAGAACCCGCCCTGCGTGAGGGCCTGCCCCACCCGGGCCACCTGGAAGCGGGAAGACGGGATCGTGATGATGGATTTCCACCGCTGCATCGGCTGCCGCTTCTGTATGGCCGCCTGCCCCTTCGGGGCCCGCAGCTTCAACTACCGCGACCCCCGTCCCGGCATCAAGGAGACCAACAAGCTCTTCCCAACCCGCATGAAGGGCGTGGTGGAAAAGTGCAGCTTCTGCGCCGAGCGGCTGGCGGAGGGGAAAAAGCCGGCCTGCGTCGAGGCCGCCGGCGGCAAACTCGCCTTCGGGGACCTTTTCGACCCCGCCTCCGAGGTCCGCAAACTCATCCGGGAAAACTACACCATCCGGCGCAAGATCAACCTGGGGACCGAACCTGCAGTTTACTACATCGTGTGAGGTGAGTCATGCTCGAGCTGGCTATAAAAGGATCCAAAAGATATTACGGGTGGGTGGCGCTGCTCCTCGGCATCGCCGGGGTCGGTTTCCTGGTCTACCTGAAGCAGCTGGACTTCGGCCTGGGCATCACCGGGCTGAGCCGGGACGTCTCCTGGGGCTTCTACATCGCGAACTTCACCTTCCTCGTCGGGGTGGCCGCCGGTGGCGTCATGGTGGTCCTGCCCTACTACCTGCACGACTACAAGGCCTACGGCAAGGTGACCATCCTGGGTGAGTTTCTGGCCATCGCCGCGGTCGTGATGTGCATCACCTTTATCCTGGTCGATCTCGGCCAGCCCATGCGCGTTATGAATGTGCTGCTCTACCCCACGCCGAACTCCGTCCTCTTCTGGGACACCGTGGTCCTGAACGGCTATCTCTTCCTCAATCTGATCATCGGCTGGAACGTGCTCGAGGCGGAGAGAAACGGGGTGCATTATCAGAGCTGGCTGAAACCCCTGATCTACCTCTCCATCCCCTGGGCCATCAGCATCCACACCGTCACAGCCTACCTCTACTGCGGCCTTCCCGGCCGGGGGTTTTGGCTGACGGCGATTCTGGCCCCGCGCTTTCTCTCCTCGGCCTTCGCCTCGGGGCCAGCGCTGCTGATCCTGCTCTGCCTGATCATCCGCCGGGTCTCCAACTTCGACCCGGGCTGGAAGCAGATCCAGTCGCTCGCCGTGACCGTGGCCTACGCCATCTGCATCAACGTCTTCTTCCTGCTGTGCGAGGTCTTCGTGGCCTTCTACAGCCAGATCCCCGAGCACATGGACCACCTGAAGTACCTCTTCGTCGGTCTCCACGGGCATGGGGCCTATGTGCCCTGGATGTGGACCTCCATGGTGCTGATGCTGCTCGGGATCATCCTGCTCGTAAATCCGGTCACGCGCAAGAACGAGCTGACGCTGATCGTGGGCTGCATCGCGGTCTTCTTCGGCTGCTGGATCGACAAAGGCATGGGCATGATCTCGGGCGGCTTCGTGCCCAACCCGCTGCACGAGGTGAACGAGTACATCCCGACCTTGCTCGAGGGCTTGATCACGATCGGAGTCTACGCCCTGGGCTTCCTGGTCCTGACCCTGCTCTTCAAGATCGCGGTCTCGGTCAAGGAAGAGGCGCGCGCATAGGCCTGACGGCCGTATTTCCAATACCGGTTGAACGAGAGGGGCCCCGCCCGCGGGAGCCCCTCTTTGTTTCTAATTAACCGTTTCGATGCCGACTCATCCCCAGCTGATGTAGATAGAGGTCAAAGGAACTGAAAATGCCCGGTCTCATCATTTGAGGGGGCTCTCCGCCTTCGGTGATGATTACAACGTGCGGCGGCGCATTCTCGTGTCGTGCGACCCCCGGCCGCGGCTGGCGGCGGCGGGCATCGAGATCATGCCCTGGAAAGTCTTTTTGGAGGACCTCTGGACCGGCCGGATCATGAGCTGATCTATTTCCGTTTCGACCTCATCGCCGGTTGATTGAATAAGGGTGCCTCGGCCCGATGCGGCGTTTTATGCCGGGCAGGGCTCCGGCGGGGGATCCTGCGGGGCTTTGGCGAGAAGGCGCTTGATCCGCTCCAGCATGGCAAGCTCCTGGACATTGGGCGGCCGGCCGTTGAAATCCATGCCGGCTTCGAGCAGCCGCAGGGCCTCGCGCCGGTCCTCCGCGCGCGGCAGCAGGCGCGGCAGGCTCGCGATGGCCTGCTCCGTGTCGGTTT
>JBFYWX010000048.1:0-6379 GCA_041310825.1 Desulfobacteraceae bacterium
AACCAATCGTAGGAGAGTCGGTTGCCCCGCGGCAATCGCTTCGCAAATGTTCTTTGCCCGTCGCGGAAGGCGTTTCCCCGCCAGAAGTAAAAGCCGGTTGATACCGCCAAGAAATACGCCCGCCAGAAGGATCGCCCCTGCAATCAGGGGACCCAGCGCTACCCACCACGGCCAGGGTTTACGGAAAGCCAAAAGGGCCAAAGCCACAGCAGCGCTGCCTATCATCGAGAACACCATGAAATCGATGTTGGCTCTGGCGAGGATGGCTGCCGGAACTGTTTCACGTGTGCTACTGATTTGAAACGCCAGGCCCCATAGCCGCCCTGGCAGATAGCGCAGCAATTGACCGGCCACATGCAACTGGGCGATGCGTCGGAGTGGGTAAGGATATGCTGCATTGGTGTTGAGGAAAAAACCAAAAATGAAGATGCCCATACCGATCGAAAGAGCGACTAAAAGCGTCGCCACCACCAGCCAGCCGCCGCTGTCCGGGATGAAGCGCTTGGGGTCTTCTAAGGTCGAGGCGATTAGGTAGATCACCCAGCCGATGCCGGCAGCCATCAGGCCGGCGGAGAGAAGCTTCCAAGAAAAAGTCGTCGGCTTCATGACCGTATGCGATCCTGGCCCTGCATTCCATGGACTCCCGCCGCCGAATTCTCGCGGCCGCCAGGGGCGGGATCCGGCCTGCTGCCGCCTGAGAACGTTGCGGCGCTCATTGCACCGCCAGCGCTGCACGCGTGGCGTAAATGACGCGCTGGACATCGGACTCAGTGAGCTTGGGGGAAAGAGGCAGGCTGACCGTTTGGCGTCCGATCCGCATGGCCTGGGGGTAGTCCTCTGGCCGCCACCCGAAGGTTCTCTGATAATAGGGGTGCTCGGGAATGCTCAGGTAATGCACTCCGACGCCGATACTCCGTGCGGTCATGCGCTCAAGGAAGCGGTCGCGGGTGATTCCGCTCTTTGAAGGGTCGACCAGCAGGGTGTAGAGATGATAGCCATGCCGGGTGTTTCGCGCCGGATCGGACGGACGGGCAACGGGCAGATCCGCGAAGGCATTTTGGTAGGCATTCCAGATGGTCTGGCGCCGCGTCCAGTTTGCCTCCACCCTCGCCAATTGGTGAATGCCGATGGCTGCCTGGATGTCCATCATGTTGTATTTAAAGCCGCACTCGGTCACGTAATAGTGCTTGTACCCGTCGTCGCTGAAGCGCCTCCAGGCATCCCGAGAGAGGCCGTGAAGCGCAAGGATTTTGGCCCTGTGGATATGCTCTTCCGAACGCGCCAAAGGTCCCCGCCTTGAGCCCACGGTACTCGGTTTCGATGGCGTGGGCGCAGTCTTCAATCAGGATGAGGTTGTGCCTGCGCACGATGGGGAGCAGCGCATCCATATCACAAGGCCGCCCCGCCAGATGCACGACGACCAGAGCGCGAGTCTTGGGGGTGATGCGCTGTTCGACCTGAGCCGGATCGATATTCATGGTCTGCGGGTCGACATCCACCAGCACCGGCGTAGCCCCGCTGTGAATAATAGCGTTGATCGTAGCCGCAAAGGTGAGGGGAGTCGTGATGACCTCATCCCCGGTGCCGATGCCGGCGGCGATCATGCTGATATGAAGGGCGGCCGTGCAGGAATTGACAGCCGCCACGAGCTTATCCGAAACTCCCTTGTATGACGCGAACTCCTTCTCGAATCGAGCCACCTTGGGGCCGGTTCCAAGCCAGCCGGATCGGAGGCTATCGGCGACTTCCGCTATTTCCTCCTCGCCGATCAGCGGAGAACCGAACACAAGGAATTTCTCATTGTGGGGAGGGTTCATGGTTGCATCCTCAGATCCGGACTAATTCGACGGATCGCGTGGCGTGAACGAGACGGGGTCGGGGTGAGCCGTTTCCGAGGGGTCCGGTTCACGGGTAAACCTGATTCGCTCAGCGCCGCGCCGCTCGAAGCGCATCTGGCAGACCTGTTCGGATATGAGGCTCATCATGAAAATAGTGACGGCGGTGGTGAAGAGCAGTGCGCTCATGTTGGTGAAGCGGCCTTCGAAGATGAATGTATAAGCATACCACCCGAGGCCCAAAAGAAACATGAAAAAGCTCACCGGGAGAAACACCCGCATCGGCGAATAGAGCGTGCAGATCTTAACGATGATCATGAAAAAACGGGTGCCGTCCCGAAAAAACTTGATTTTGCTCCGGCCTTTTTCTCGACGGCGGGTCTGGATCGGCACATAGATCAAGGATCGACCCGTGCGCAACACCCCCAACGTAAGGGTTGTAGGGTAAGAATAGGTGTTGGGTAAGAGATAGAGGAACTCTCGTGCGATATCGGCTTTGACGGCCCTAAAGCCGGAGGTTAAATCCTTTATCGGAAACTTGGCCACATAGGATGCGAACCTGTTGTAGATCCGGTTCCCGATTGCCCGCCCGATGGAGGCCTGCCCGCCGCGAGTGCGTGCGCCCACCGCCATGTCGTAATCCGAGAGGCACGCCACCAATCGCTTAACGTCGGCCGGGTCGTGCTGGCCATCCCCGTCCATGAACACCAGGATGTCGCCGCGCGCCGCGCGGATCCCGTTTTTGATCGCCGCCCCGTTCCCGATGTTGTAAGGGTGCCGGTAGACGATGGCACCCTCCCGTACAGCTGCCTGCGCCGTGTCGTCCGTCGAGCCGTCGTCGATAACGATCACCTCGGCCTCCGGGTAAAGGGCCCGCAGCCGCTGCACGACCGGTCGGATGCTATCGGCTTCGTTATAGGCCGGCAGGATTATGGAAAGAGTGTTGGTTTCCAATCGACAGACCGTCTTTCGCGTTGATATGTCTGCGTCAATCTACCTTCATCCTCAGGGCTTTTCAAGCGTTCGCGCCGGGATTAGGAGGAAACAGGGTCATCCAGCGACGATCTCCAAGAGGAGATAGCCGTGGCTTTGATGAAGGCCTTTGAAATGACCCTGGAAAAGCTCCTGGAGGATCCGTTTTTCCCGCTCACCGAATTGGGTCTCGGCCCAGCGGTTGAACCGTTCGACCCCCACCAGCAAATGGGATATGCCCCGGCGGGTCAATTCATCGCGCACTGCCTCCGGGGATCGGCCCGCGCGAACCACCTGGCGGAAAAGCTCCGTGTCGGAAATCGTGTCCCGGTCAATGTAGTAAATTCGGTTCCCGTTGAAGAGGAGCAGGATTCGCGCCGTCGCCGGCAGATGTTGGTTGGCGTAGGTGATCGCAGCGTATTCCGGCCGGTGTTTCTGAATGTAATTCTCACGGGACAACTCGCCACCCAGATAGCTCCAAGGGTCGATAAGGCCGAACTGCCGTATCACATAAGCCCCGTTCATACCCAACAGGACCAGCACGACGCCCGCCAGGGCGCCAAGGAGGACCCTTCGCGGGCTGCCTGAAAACCGCACGTGGCAGAATCTATTCAGGTCCTCGATGCCGATGACGGTCAGGATCACCAGGGGGGGAAGGATTGGGCCGATGTACCGAACCCGCAGGTCCACGAGAAAAAAGGCGAACACCAGATAGAGCCAGGCGAAGAGCCCCAGCACCCGCATTTCCATCCTGAACCGCGCGGGGCGGTTGCGCCCCTTGAGCATAATCAACGACACGAGCGGAAAAACGAGCAGGTAAGGGTTCAGCCGGCCGTCGAAAAGGCGGGGGTTGTCGTCCTCTCCCTGCAGGAAGATCCGCAAGGGGATCGCCAGGATCTCCGCCAAGCTCTCTTTGAATACAAGCGTCCGCACCGTGAAATGCCCCAACTCCGTGGGCCGGTCGGATCCGCCCCGGTCGGTCTCATTGTCTTTCACAGCCGGGGATGCCCCTTTTAGGCAGTCATCCTCGGCGGAAGGAGCCGGCCCGAAAACGCTCCGGGCCATCGGATAGACAGGGTTTCCGGTCCAAAGGAAATTTCGGATCATCCAGGGGGAGAAAACGACAAGGGCAATCGATACGAACACAACGGCCCATTTTAGAGTATTGAATTGCGTGGCAACGCCCACCGCCGGAGCAGCCCCTTCACGAGCTACGCTCGGATCCCCTTCCTCCTTCCAGCATAGAAACGGGACCGCCGCAGCAAGCAGTAAAACGACTAGCATACCGTTGGGTTTGGTCCCCAGACAAAGGCCGGCGAAAATTCCGGCTGATACCAAATGCCTCGTCCGATAGCGGGTCTCCGACCAGCGCAGCAGCTGCAGCAGGGACGCCGTCGAGAAGAAGATCAACCCGAGGTCGACGTAAACCGTCACCGAGAGCTTGACGATGACCGGAAGAGATAAAAACAACAACGCCCCCAGCAGGCCGTAGGAACTGTTTTCGAGCCGCCGCCGAAGGTAGGAAAAGATCAGGCCGGCGGTGAGCAGCGCAAAGAGAAAATGAAGGTACTTGGGGGCGATGTCGTTTCCGAAGGCGAGCGGAACCAGGTAGAGCAGGTCGAGGTTCATCGGGTAATAGGAAAAGGGGACATGGGGGATTTCGACCATCCCCCCGTGGCGCAGATACAGCTTGGGTACCGCCAGGTGGTGGGTCAAGGCATCGCGGTCGACGGGAGGGACCGCGGCCAGCACCAGCACGGAGGCCACCACGGCCGCAAGGGCCGCTGTCAAGATGCCTCGCATCAGCCGGGATAAACCGGCGCCCGCCTGCCCTGAAATGTTCAAAATACCGACCTCATCCGCGTCAATCCGTGCCGGCCGCTTGGAACAGAGGCCGCAACACCTCGGGTGGCAGGTTGCCCTCGTAAACTTGCCCGTTGACCACATAACTTGGGGTCCCCACGATCCCGAGCCTCAACCCCTGGTGGATGTCTCTTTTCAAGAGCAGGCGGTAGGGCGCATGCTGCAAGGCTGCCGACAACTCCCTCGCATCCATCCCCGTGGCCGCGGCCGCATCGGCCAGATTGATGGAGCTCTCCCCCTTGGCGACTTTGAAAAAAAGCCACTCGTTCATCTCGGTGAATTTCCCTTTTTGGGCCGCGTGGATGGCCAGGATGGCCATCCGGCCGGAGCCGACGTGGAACGGCTGCCCGACGATGGGGTTGAACTCGTGGTCCATGGGAAAATGGCGGTGGAGCAAGCGGATTTTTTCCGGGTGGCGGCGAGTGAGCTGAAGCATATGGTGGTGCATCTTGCGACACTGGAAGCATTGGTAGTCGGTGAACTCAACGATTTCAAGCAGAGGGTTTTCGGCCCCGATCCAGGGCAGTCCATCCTCCGTCATGCCGCTCCGGATGGAGGCCGATGGGTCGGAATGCCGGAGTTCCCAGTAGGCCGGAAGAAACAGGAAGGCCATCAAAAGGGCGCCCACGAGGAGGCCGAAGAGCGGTCCGGCCACACGGGCATTCGCCCACAGAAAACGCAGGTCATTTTTTAAACCGGTCGCCAGCGGCTCGACATGAAAACGCTTGCGGATAATCCAGCCAAAAAACGCCAGCAAAAAATTGATCCCGTAGGTGGCGATGCACAGGATGCACCAGCTGCCGATCAAGAATGCCGAAACACCGGCGAAGCCGATGCTGATCAGACTGCAAGAGAAGGCGATTATAAAAAGGATCGTCCAGAGCCGCCTTTTTCGAGCGGGATCCCTCCCTGCGAATATGACGAGAAGCGTCAAAAGGCTGTAGGCCGCCATCCCCCATACCGCCAGGGGCAGGCCCCACCACACCGAGTAGGGCGACTGAGAAACCGTGTCGCAGTTGATGGCTTTGGAGAGCGCACAAAAGCTTTGATAACCGGGGTCGGCGTGGACCCGGTAGTGGGAAAACGCGAGGTACGCCGACACACCCAGACCAGCGAGGCAAAGGCCCACTCCGATGCCCCTGTAAACGCCGTAGGGCAGCGGACGACCCTCAGCCCCCGCTGAACCCCGTTGGCTCATGGAACGTCCTCGCTAATCAGGGCCCGGGATCTTTCCGGACCACCACGCGCTCGGATAAACCCCGTATTCGGACATTTCGCAAGGCCCGCACCGTCCCCGCGCGTCGAAGGGTTTGGGAAACCTCGACGAAAATAGGAAATGCCAGGAGGAAGGGAACCTCCTTCCTCCTGGCATTTCAAGCTCGCCGCGAAGCCGGTTTATACCGCCGGTTGATTGTCGCGCGAAGCAGACTCAGCGGCCGCCGGCATCGTGAATTACTGGATTTCACTCATATATTTTATGAAATTACCACCTCCGTCCCAGCCGTCGGTGAAGGTAGCAGCATTGTTAGGCATGGCCGCCTGAAAATCATCAGGGCACCGGGTGCTGCCATCGGTGATTGTGATTATAATCCTGGGTTCGACAGTCATAGGCAAACGCTATAGAGAATAACAAAACAATTCGGGTGGTTGCGATTAGAGACCGATTCAGCGTGTGTCTATGGATTTAGGGGGTGGTTTCGAGCTTTACA
>JBFYWX010000077.1:0-4367 GCA_041310825.1 Desulfobacteraceae bacterium
CCGCCGATTCGTCGATGCCCTGAATGCGGCCGAGCGGATTGTGATCGTCGGCTTGCGCAGCGCGCATTCGCTCGCGGTTTTCATGGGGGTGGCGCTCGAGTTTTTGCAGCGGGAGGTGTGGGTCGCCCGGCCGGGAATCGGGGAGATGTGGGACCGCCTGTTCCGGCTGAACGCCGGGGACGTGGTCGTGGGCATCAGTTTTGCGCGCTACACCCGCGAGACCGTGCGGGCGCTCGCCTATGCCAAGAGCCGAAAAATCCGCACGCTCGCCATCACCGACAGCCTGGTGTCGCCGCTGGCGCGGCATGCGGATGTGGTGCTGGCCGCCCGCTGCAAAATGGACTCGTTCGTCGAGTCGTTCACCGCCCCCTTGAGCCTCATCAATGCGATCGTGACGGCGGTCGGCCTGTGTCGTAAGGAGGCTACGCTCAGCGGATTGAAACGGCTGGAAGAGTTCTGGCGGGACCAGAAGATCTACTTTGACAACGAAAACGGTCATGGTGCGCGGCCGCGCGTGAAGTGAGTGCCGCTCTATGGCGGGTTTTATCCCGCCGGGGCCCGGCTGATACGTGCGCCGATGGCCACACGAGAGGATGTGATGCATCCGGCGTTGCCGCCGCACGGGCGGTTTACCCGTCAACCCCATACCCAACAAGGAGGGCACCAAAATGAAACGATCGACTTTCATGTGGATGGCGATTGCCGTTACGGTCTCTCTCGGCCTCGCGCTTCAGGCCGGAGCCGATTCCCGCACCTTCCTGACCCTCGCCTCCGGCAGCCCGGGCGGGGTCTATTACCCCCTCGGCGGCGGCATGGCGGTGGCGATCGAAAAGACCGTCCCGGACTTGCGCTGCGCGGCTGAGTCCACGGGAGCCTCCGTTGAAAACTCGCGGCTCGTGGGCGGCGGCAATTCGGACATGGGCATGGTCATGGGGAGCGTCGCCTTCAAGGCCCGGGACGGGCAACAACCCTTCGAGAAAAAATACGATGTCGTCGCCCTGTTCCAGATGTATCCGGCCCCGGAGCACATCGTGACGACGACCAAGAGCGGGATCAAAACCATCGCCGACCTGAAAGGCAAGAAAGTCTCCATCGATGTTCCCGGCAGCGGCTGCGCCGTCATGGCCGCGGCCATCCTGGAAGAGGCCGGGTTCGATCCCAAAAAGGATCTGACCATCGCGAACCTGTCGCAGTCCGAATCGGTGCAGGCCCTCAAGGACGGGATCGTGGACGCGGTCTTCTTCAACTTCGCCTACCCGGGCTCGGCCGTCATGGATCTCGCCGCCACCCGCGACATCGTGCTCATTCCCCTGGAAAAAGCGCTGGCCGACAAAATCGTCAAGAAGTACCCCTACTACGTTCACATCACCATTCCCCGCGGGACTTACAGCAAGGTGGACTATGACGTGCTCTGCCTCGGGGACTCCAATGTGCTCATCGCCAACAAGAACATGAAGGACGATGTGGCCTACAAGGTGGTCAAGGCGATTTTCAGCAACGTCAAAGAGGGCCAATATGCCTTGATGAACATCCACCCGATTGCGGCCCAGCTCACCCCGGGCAATGCGGTCAACAGCCCGCTGCCCCTGCACCCGGGAGCACAGAAGTATTTCAAGGAAATCGGTGCGTTGAAATAAGCCGCGCCTGCCCGCGAGAGTGCCTTGGACCGAACCGCCCGGGCACTCTCGGCGGAAACGAGCGCGGGGGGCCGGGGGCAACCGGTGCACGCAACGACACGAAGGGCATTCCGTCGTCTGATAGGGCTCGTCGCGGTGGCCGCCTTCGCCGGCGGGATGCCGGCGGTCGCGTTCGCCGAATCCGCGACCATGCGCCTGGAAGTGGCTCGTCGGGCGGACGATCACGTGCTGTGGTCACAGCCCGTGCATGCCGGCGACCGTTTCACCCTCGACTACCGCCATTCCTCCGATCACACCCCGGTGCATGACATTTTCGTGATCACCGCGGAGGGGACGTTCATCCTGATCGAAGAGCGGTTCGACTGGTACGGGTCGGGGCTTGAGTTTCACCCCTCGGCGGACATCTCGTTTTCCGAGGCCGGAACCCGGGTTCGACTGCACCGGCCCTTTGCTGAGATAGCGCTCCGGGTCGGGGAAGTCGCTCACCACGTGGTCACGGTTCACCAGCAGCGCCTGCCGCTTCTGAGCGTTGCCGAGGGGAGGGAATCCGTATGCATCCGCATCACCCGCCAAACGGCAGCCAACCGATAGATGCCCCCGGGGGTTCCTCCGGCGGGGATCAAGACCCGGACGGCGTTTCAAAAGCCCAGGAGGTGCTCGCGCGGTTCGAACAAAAGCGCCGCTACACGGGGGCACCGGCGGCGCTCATCACCGTCATCGCCGTCCTCACCTCCGGCTATCACCTCTTCTATGCCTATTGGCACCCCTTCTTCGCGCTGGACCACCGGGCACTGCACTGGCTCTTCATGTCGACCCTGGTCTTCATCCTCTACCCGTTTGCCAAGATGCGCTCCCCCCGCACCCGGATGTCCGTTTTCGACGGGCTCTTTCTGGCCGCCTCCGTGGGGATCTGCCTCTGGATATTCTTCAATTCGACCGCGATCATGAACCGCGCCGGGTCCTACCGCACCCAGGACGTCATCCTCGGCACCGCTCTCGTGATCATCGTCCTCGAGGCGGCTCGGCGGTCCACGGGTCCGGCGGTGCCGATCATCGCTCTCGTGTTCATCGGGTACACGCTCTTCGGCCGCTACCTGCCGGAGGCCTTGAGCCATCGGGGCTACAGCATCGAACGGTTGAGCACTTACCTCTCGCTCTCGACCGACGGGATCTTCGGGGTGCCCATGGGGGTGTCGGCCAACTTCATCCTGCTCTTCATTCTGTACGGCGCGCTGCTGCGCAAGACCGGTGCGGGGCAGTTCTTTACCGACGTGGCCTTTGCCCTGACCGGCTGGACCAAGGGAGGGCCGGCCAAGGCGGCCGTGGTTTCGAGCACCTTCTTCGGGATGATCTCCGGCAGTTCGGTGGCCAACACCGTCACGACCGGCTCCTTCACCATCCCCCTGATGAAACGCACGGGCTACCCGAGCCATTTCGCGGCCGGGGTGGAGGCCTCCTCCTCCACCATGGGCCAGATCATGCCCCCGATCATGGGGGCGGCGGCCTTCATCATGGCGGAGTTTTTGGGCATCTCCTATTTTAAAGTGTGTGTGGCGGCAGCCATTCCCGCCATGCTCGCCTTTTTCGCCACCTTTATGCAGGTGCACTTCCGGGCCGTGGCGCTGGGACTGAGCGGGATGCCCAGAAGCGAGCTGCCGAACATCGGCGCGGCCTTCGCCAAGGGGTGGCACCACCTCTTCTCCATTTTTCTGCTGATCACCTTTCTCATGCAGGACTTCTCTCCGGAGCGGGCGGTCTTCTGGGCCATCCTGGCGACCATCGGCTCATCGCTCCTTATGAGCCTCCTGCGCCGGGAGTCCCTCAAGACGTTCGGGCGCGAGGTGGTCGCGGGGTTGGCCGAGGGGGCGATCGGCGCCGTGGAGGTGGCGGCCGCCTGCGCGGCGGCGGGCATCATCATCGGCTCGATCACCATGACGGGCCTGGGCATCAAGTTCTCATCCCTGGTGGTGGACGCCTCGATGGGTTACCTCTTCCTGGCGCTGCCCTTCACCATGATCGCCTGCCTCTTTCTCGGGATGGGGGTGCCGACGACGGCGCAGTACGTCATCATCTCCTCGCTGGTGGCGCCGGCCCTGGTCCACATGGGGGTGGAGGCTATCGCCGCCCACCTTTTCATCCTCTATTTCGGCACCCGGGCTGACATCACCCCCCCGGTGGCGCTGGCGGCCTATGCGGGGGCCGGCATCGCCGGCTCCGACCCGTGGAAAACCGGGGTCTCCGCCTTCCAGTTGGGGATCGCGGGGTTCATCATCCCCTTCATGTTCATCTACGCCCGGGAGCTGCTCTTCATCGGCCCCATCGGCCAGATCCTGCTCGCGCTGGTCTCGGCGATGCTGGGCGTGACCTGCCTCGCGGCGGCCGTCCAACGCTGCCTCCTCATAAGAACAGCGTGGTACGAAACCCTGGTGCTTTACGCCGTGGCCTTCATGCTGATCAAGCCCGGTCTGCTGACCGACCTCATCGGCTGCGCCCTGTTTGTTGTGGTCCTGGCCCGCCAGTGGGCCGGCCGCAAACGACGGACGGTCGCGGAAATCGAACACCCGGTTCGGGCGTCCGCGTGACAGAGGCGTGGCAAGCACATCCGCTCGAAAGGAGAAGACCCGTATGTCTGAAAACGCGCACTCGGACCATGTGTTCTACCGCAGCCCGCGCAAGAGCTACCCCACCGCCGTGAGAGCCGAAGGGGTTTTCATCTATGACCAAACCGGC
>JBFYWX010000086.1:0-4083 GCA_041310825.1 Desulfobacteraceae bacterium
AAATCCTCGAGGACGAACTGGTCATCATCACCCCCAGGAGCCACCCCTTGGCGGGCCGCCACATGCTTCGCGCCCATGATCTCGAAGGGCAGCCCCTGATCATGCATGAAGAAGGATCCGCCCCCCGCCGGGCCATCGACGACTTCGTCCAGCGCCACGGCATCACCATCAAGATTCCCATGGAGTTGACCAGCAACCGCGCCATCAAACGCGCGGTGGAGCACGGTATCGGCATTGCGCTCATCTCCCGCAAGGTGGCCAAGGAAGAGATCGAGCAGAAGCGGCTGATCGCCCTATCGCTTGCCGACCCGGCGATGAAGCGCAAATTCTTCCTCGTGCATCACAAGGGCAAATACATGTCAGAATCCTTGCAGCGGCTGATGGACATGGTTTTCAAATGGGCTTCCGAAATTCACTGAGCCCATGCAGATAAAACCAGGCCCGCTGCAACGCCAACACGGCCAAGGCGTCGGTGATCTCACCGGCTGCGATCATCTCCATCAGGCGCTCGAAGGGGTAGGGCTCGGTACGGATGATTTCGTCCGGGTCGAGGCGTTGGCGGGCGGGGGCAAGGCCGCGCGCCATAAAAAGGTGGATGACCTCGTCGGAGTAGGCCGGCAAAATATGGGTTCGGCCGAGTGCAATGATCTCGGCCGCCGTGTACCCGGTCTCTTCCTCCAGCTCGCGCCGGGCGCAGGCCGAAGGTGACTCTCCCGTTTCCAGGGTTCCCGCCGGGATCTCCAGCAGATAGTCCCTGACACAGTGCCGGTACTGACGTTCCATCAAGACGCCGCCGTCGTCCAATAACGGGACGACCCCGACGGAGCCGGGATGGCTGACCATGGCCATCTCGGCCCTGCAGCCGTTGGGCAAGGTCACATCCTCGGCCACAAAGGAAAAATACCTCCCACGATAGATTTCCGTGCGGCGGTGGCGGAGGGCTCGGGGGAGGCGGCCGGTTGTGGATTCCTGAGGCACGGAGACCTCCTTTCATCCGGTCTGCAACAGATCGAGCTCAAAGAGCTGGTCCAGGCGGGTGATGATGGGGACGTCGGTGGAAGCGTCGGGCCAGTTGCGCGGCACGCTTTCGTGCCGGATCCATACCGGATGCAGCCCGGCCTCGCGTGAGCCGCAGATATCGTTTCTCCAGTCGTCACCGACATAGACAGCCTCCGACGGGTCGATGCCGAGGTCCCGAATGCATCGCCGGAAGGGCATCGGATCGGGCTTGGGCGGAATGCCGTTTTCACCCGCCACCAGGATGACTCGAAAATAGGCTTCCAGCTCGGGGAACTCGCTGAAACGGTGCACGGCGGAAGCCGGTTGCCCCTGGGTGTTGGTGATCAAGGCCAGACTGAAACGGTTACGGAGGGCTTTCAAGACACCGGTCGTTTCGGGGAACAGAATGGTCCGGGCTTTCACCGTATCCCAGTATTCGGTCTCCCAGGTGCGCAAAAGCGCCTCATCGGGCACGAGGCAGTGGTAGTGATAGACCTCCCGCCACATGGCCGGACGCGAGAAATTCGAGCGCCCGTGGAACTCCTTGCGGACGTGGCGGTAGCGGTCGGCAAATTGCTCTTTGAGCGAGAGCGCCGTGTGCCCGAAAAGCTTTTCCTGGGCTTCCTTTTCCGCCTGCCGAAATCCGTCGGCGGAATCGACGAGCGTCTGGCCGAAATCGAAGATGACCGCTTTGATCGTGTGCGACATAGCCCCCTCATCTCCAAATGCAAACCGGAGAACCGGCAACGGCTATCGGCCGCCAACGGTTCTCCGGTTTCTCTTATCGCAGCTTCAAGCCAACCTGCAACGCCAGGATCAATCCTTGCCCCATGCCTTGAGGTAGTCTCCGAAGAGCTCCTCGTCGCTCGGGATGTACTCCGGGATGGGCATGGAGACCAGGGTGTAGTTCAAGAAGTGCCTCCAATTGACGTTCTCGCTGGTCATGTTGCCCGCCCAGGTGCCACCGCCGAGAGTGTCGGTGAAAGGCAGGCCGGCGCCCCAGCCGCCGCTGTTGGCGGCGGTGTGGCCCATGTTGCATACGACCCGCCCGACCTTGGCCCGTAGAGCGAGTTTTGTCCGGCGCTCGTCCAGCTCGGTGTGGATGGAAACGGAATGCCCCTTGCCCGAGAACTCAAGGATCTTTTCCAGACGGTCCAGCATGTCGTCGAAATCGCTCCACTTCCACACCGTAAGGACCGGAGAGATCTTTTCGCCGGAGAAACGGTCTTCACGGCCGATTTTTTCGCCGATGACCATGAAGAACTTCGTCGTGTCCGGTACCGGGATGCCGGCGAGCTCGGCGATGAATTTGGCGTTGTGGGCCACGATGTCGCGATTCAGCGTCTTGCCGTCCGGCCACATGCACTTGCGCAGGGTCTCGCGCTCGGCGGTGCTGCACAGGTAGCCGCCCTCTTTTTTGAGGCACGCGATCATTTTGTCGAAGATACTTACATGGAGGGCGACGGCATTTTCCGAGGAACAGGAAGCGGCGTTGTTGGCGATCTTGGAAAGCATGATCTTGCGGGCGGTCGCCTGGAGGTCGGGGACCGTCTCGTCGACGAAGGATACCACGTTGCCTGCGCTCACCGTCTGGGCCGGTTTGCCGGCGGCGTAAACCACCTTGACCAGAGCCGCGCCGCCGGTCGCCACGGCAAAGTCGCAGTGGGCCATCAGCTCCTGGGTCTTGGCCTGGCTCGTGTTCTTGATGCACTGCAGCAGGTCCACCGGCGCACCGATCTTTTTCAACGCCTCGCGGCCGTATTCCACCGTCAGGTAAGAACTTTTCTGAGTGCGGGGGTGCGGAGAGACGATCATGGCGTTGCGGGTCTTCAAGGTGGAAAGCCCGATGCAACAGATGGTCGACTCGGGGTTGGTGCAGGGAACGACGTCGGCGATGACGCCGATCGGCTTGGCGTACCTGCGGATGCCGCGGGCCTTGTCCTCCTCCACCAGGTCGCAGGTTTTCACCCCACGCTGGTCCCAGAGGGTCCCCAAGGTCTTGGTCTTGATCTTGGCGAGCTTGTCCTCGTAGACCCCGATCCCGGACTCGTCCACGGCGGTCCGGGCCAAAACCTTACGGACCTCTTCCTTCTGCCACATCCAGCCCACCGCCTGGACCACCTCATCGACTTTTTCCTGGGGCCAGTACTGGTATGCCTCAAATGCTTTTTTGGCTTTGGCGTACATTTCCTTGATGTCGTCTTCCATGTCTCTCTTTTTACCTCCGTGTGTAGGCGTATTTCCGGCGTTGCCTCGCGGCCGGCCGATGGTTGCGTTCGACCCGTTACCGGATGGGAATCGAATAGCCCATCTTCCGAAAGGCTTCCTTTGCGACCACGAAGAAATCCTCGATATCCTTTTGGGTAATAATGCCGAGGTTGCAAATACGGAAGGTCTCCAGGCCAAACATCTTGCCCGGGTAGATGGTGAACCCGCGCTCGTAGCAGTAGTCGTGCAGCTTGAAGAAGTCGAACTTCCCGTCCTGGGGGGCGCGGATGGTGACCACCAGCTTGCCCTGGATCTTCTTGTCGATCACGCAGGCCAGCCCGATCTCCTCCAGGCCCGTGTGGATGGCGTCCCAGCACTTGGTGATGCGCTCCCAGCGGGCCTTCTCCCCTTCCGCCCAGTACTCCTGGATGGCCTGGTGCAGGGAGTAGATGGTCTGCACCGGCGGGGTGAAGTGCATCTCGCCCACGCGCTCGAAGAAGTCGTACTGCATGAAGAGGTTGCAGTAGTAGGACCGCGTCGGGTAGTCCTTGGACTTGACGATCTCGTCGATCCGGCCGACGGTCCAGGAGGCGCCGGTCATGGCGGCAAGGCCCTTCTGCGCCGAGGACATGCAGAAATCGATGTTCTCCTTCTCCATGTCGATCGGCAGCAGGCCGTAGGTCGAGATCGTGTCGGCGATGAAGATGCAGCCGTGGTCGTGGGCCATCTTGCCGATCTCGCGCACCGGGTTGAGCACGCCGGTGCCGGTCTCGTGGTGCGTCGTGGCCACCACGGCGACGTCGCGGTCTGCGGCCAGGGCCTCCTTGACCACCTTGAGGTCCGGCAGCCCGGTGGCCGGGAACTTCAGGTCCACGC
>JBFYWX010000155.1:0-3311 GCA_041310825.1 Desulfobacteraceae bacterium
ACGACCGACTGGGCCGCCGAGCCGCCCAGGTCGAGGTTGATGAAACCATCGTTGAACACTTTGTACACCAGGATGTTCGTGGCGTAGTTGGGGCCGCCCCGGGTGATAGCGTGGATAACGCCGAACGTATCGAAAAAGGCATAGACGATGTTGACCACGATCAGGAAAAAGGCCGTGGGCGAGAGCAGCGGGAAAACGATGCTCCAGAAGCGCCTCCACGGGCCGGCGCCGTCGATGGCCGCCGCCTCGATGAACGCGCCGGGAATGGCCTGCAGCCCGGCCAGAAAAAAGAGGAAATTATAGGAGATCTCGCGCCAGGCCGCCGCGATGACCACCAGCGCCATGGCCTGGGTGCCGTTCAGGGTGTGGTTCCAGTCCACCCCGGCCTTTTTGAGCATGAAGGCGACCATGCCCACAGTGGGGTTGAAGAGGAAGAACCAGAGGACGCCCGCCACCACCGGAGCCACCGCATAAGGCCAGATGATGAGAGTCTTGTAAGCGGTGGCCGCCTTGAGCGCGCGGTCGGCCATGACGGCAAGGAGCAGCGCCACGCTGAGGGCGATGCCCGCCACCGCAACGCTGAAAACGAGCGTCACACGGAAGGAGGCGAGGTATTCCTTGCTCGTGAAGATATCGATGAAGTTGTCGAACCAGACAAACGCGGAGGAGGTCCCGAAGGCGTCCTCCAGCAGGAAGGACTGGACCAGGGCTTGGGAGGCCGGCCAGATGAAAAAGACCAGGGTGATGCCTATCTGGGGCGCGACCAGGAGATAAGGCAGCACCCTGTTTCGGAAGACGACGCGCTTTTCCATATCTCTGGTTGGAGTGGGTGATCCCCCTCCCCCATCCCCTCCCGCCAGGGGAGGGGAGTAGAATTAACTTATCTTGCTTAAAATGTATGGCCTGCCGTTGCCCCTGCCGGCCGGTTACGCTTCCACGATCATGGCCCCTCCCCACTATTCCCCTCCCCGGGTGGGAGGGGCAAGGGGAGGGGGATCCGGGGGTCCGATAAGGGTTTTTGTGAAATTTTACTTGTTCGCCTTCTCGAATTTCCGCAGCAAATCGTTGCCCGCCTTAACGGCATCGTCCAACCCCTGCTTGGCGGTCTTCTTGCCGGCGAAGATGGCCTCGAACTCGTTGTCCATAATGTCGCGGGTCTTGGCGTGGTCGCCGAAGCGCAGCCCCTTCGAATTCTCGGTCGGCTTGTTCAGGGTCATCTGCTTCAGAGCGGTCTCGGTGCCGGGATTCTTATCATAGAACCCCTGCTTCCTGGTCAGCTCGTAGGCGGCGAGCGTGATGGGCAGATACCCGGTGCCCTGGTGCCACTCGGCCTGGATGTCGGCCCGCGAGAGGTAGTTGAAGAAAGCGGCCACCCCCTTGTACTCCTCGGGCTTATGCCCTTTCAAGACCCACAGGCTCGCGCCGCCGATGATGGTGTTCTGGGGAGCCTTTGTGTCCGGCCAGTAGGGGAGCATCGAAGTCCGGAACTCGAACTTGCAAGTGCTCTTGAAACCGGCATAGCCCGCGGAGGACTCGGTGTACATCGCCACCTCGCCGGATGAGAACTTGGCGTTGCCGACATTGGTCCGGCCGCCGTAGACGAACACGTTCTCCTTCTGCCAGTCCGCCAGCTGCTGGAAGTGCTTCACGTGCAACGGGCTGTTGAACGTGTACTCGGTGTCCAGGCCGCCGAACCCGTTGGCCCTGGTCCCGATGGGGACATTGTGCCAGGCGCTGAGGTTCTCGATGTGGATCCAGCCGTTCCAGGCGGAGGAGAAACCAGCCTTGGCGACACCGGACCCAACGATCTTTTTGGCGATCTCTCCCATCGTGAGCCAGGTCAGCGGCGGCTTTTCAGGGTCCAATCCCGCCTTCTTGAACATGTCGACGTTGTAGTAGAGTACCGGGGTCGAGCTGTTGAAAGGCATGGAGATCATCCGGCCGTCGGTCGTGGTGTAATAGCCGGTGACGGTCGGCAGGTAGACCTTGGGGTCGAACGGCAGACCGGACTCCTTCATCACCTCGTACACCGGCTTGACCGCACCCTTGGCCGCCATCATGGTCGCCGTGCCGACTTCGAAGACCTGCAGGATGTGGGGCGGGGCCTTGGCCCGGAAGGCCGCGATGCCGGCATTCATCGTGTCCGCGTAGTTCCCCTTGTATGTCGGCACCACCTGGTACTGGGCCTGGGATTTGTTGAACCCTTCGCAGATGGCGTTCACCCGCTCGCCAAGGGCGCCGCCATGGGCGTGCCACCAGTTGACCGTCACCGGGGCCGCCAGGGCAAGGGCCGGGACCGCCAAGAGGGTGAGGGCCGCGAGGACGACTGACCATTTTCGAGATGTTTTCATGCGCTCCTCCTTTTTGCCGAGTTGGGGTGAACCGCCGTCATGCCCCTGTGGGGCGTGGGGCATGCATTGCGATACAAACCCGAAACGTGTAAGGATCCTGTTAGAAAAGGGTCAAATCGTGGTGATGGGGAGAAATTATTCCATGCTGGGGAGCAGAGTCAAACGAATTCTCTTCAAGGCGGTGCTGGTGGTGCTGGCCGCCGGCCTGGGGACAGCCGCCCCCGCCGGGTCCCAATCGCAAAACCCATCGGACGCGGCGCCGAGGGCCGAGCGCCCGCTTGCCATAGGGCATCGCGGGGCCGCAGGGCTCTTTCCGGAAAACACGCTTGCAGGTTTCGCGGGAGCCTGCGCCCTCGGCCTCGATGCCGTCGAGCTGGATGTGCTCGTCTCGGCCGACGGAGAGCTCATCGTGCACCACGATTTCAGGCTGAACCCGGACATCGCCCGCACGGCGGACGGGGCCTGGATCGGCCCCGCTGCGCCCCCGGCGATCAAGGAGCTGACCCTGAGCCAGCTGAAAGCATACGACATCGGCCGCCTCCGACCGAACAGCGCCTACGCCCGGCGCTACCCGGCTCAGACCCCGGTGGACGGCGAGCGCATACCGACTCTCCGGGAGGCGATCGCCCTCTTTAAAAAATCCTGCCGCCCGCCCACCCGTTTGCTCGTCGAAATCAAGACCTCGCCGGAAGCCCCGGACCTGACCCCGCCCCCCGAGTGGGTCTCCGAGCGGGCGGTGCGGATGTTAATAGAGGAAGGGGTTGCCGAGCGCGCCTGGGTCCTCTCCTTCGACTGGCGCAACCTCGCCCACATCCAAAAGAACGCCCCGGAGATAGCCACCGTCCATCTCACCATCGTCAGCCCGGGCTTGAACAACGTAAAGCCGCTCCAGCCCGGGCCCTCGCCCTGGCTGGCCGGAATCGACGTGGACGACTTCGGCGGCTCGGCCCCCCGGGCCGT
>JBFYWX010000157.1:0-13636 GCA_041310825.1 Desulfobacteraceae bacterium
TGGTCTTACCGCCGGCCCAGCTGGCACTCTTCGTGGAAGTGCAGCCAGCGGCCGAGAAGCGCGAACGCATCGTCTCCGCCCTCGACGCCGTCCGCCGCCGCTTCGGCCGGGAAGCCGTCCAGGTCGGCCGCACGCTCGCCGCATGAGAACCATCCTCCACCGCAGAGACGCAAAGGTCGCCGAGATCCCTATCTGGACTTGCCGCCGAGGATTTTTTTGCTTTCCGGCCGCTCACCGTAAACCAAAAAGAGCATCCTCTGCGCTCTTTGCGCCTTTGCGGTGAAAGATGGAATTTGGCATGGTTCCACTCGTCGTCCACTCCTACTACTCTCTGATGCGGGGCACGGCCTCGCCCCGTGAACTGTGCCGCGCCGCGGCCCGGCTCGGCTACACGCGCCTCGCCCTGACCGACACCGACAACCTCTACGGGCTGTGGCCGTTTCTGACGGCCTGCCGCGAAGAGGGGATCACCCCCATCGTGGGCGCCGAGATCACCGACCCGGGGAGCAGCCGGCGCGCCGTCTGCCTGGTGGAGACCGAGGAGGGCTACCCCAACCTCTGCCGCCTGCTCACCCGGCGCCACCTGGCGGAAGACTTCGACCTGGAGCAGGCCCTGCCGCCGCTCGCCGCCGGGCTCACGGTGATGACGGCCGACCCGGCCCTGCTCGCCGCCTGGCATGCCGCCGGGGTCGTCGTCGCGGCCTGTCTGCCGCGCCGGCCGCTGACCGCCGGCCACCCCTTGCGGGCCGCGGCCCGCCAGTTCAGGGTGCCGGCAGTGGCCGTCCCCGACAGCTTTTTCCTCGCGCCCGGGGACTTCCCCGTGCACCGCATCCTGCGGGCCATCGCGGCCAACAGCACACCCTCCCGCCTGGCGCCGGAGGCCCTCGCAGCGCCCGACGCCTGGCTCGCCCCCGCGGCCGAGTACGAGCGGCGGTTCATGACCTTCCCCGAAGCGACGGCCGCCGCCGCCGCGCTCGCCGAGCGGCTCGCCTTCCGCGGCCCGGCCTTCGGAACGGTGCTCCCCCCGCTGCCGGGGGCGGACTCCCCGGCGGCGGCCGGAGAGCGTCTGCGGGCGGCGGCCTATGCCAGCGCCCGCCAGCGCTACGGGGGCGAGCTCTCCGAGGCCGTGGTGGAGCGGCTGGAGCGGGAGCTCGCCCTCATCGGGGCGATGGGCTTTTCCGCCTATTTTCTCATCGTACGCGATATCGTGGCGCTCAGCCCGCGCACCTGCGGCCGAGGCTCGGGCGCGGCCTCGCTGGTCGCCTACTGCCTGGGGATCACCAACCTCTGTCCGCTCAAGCATAACCTCTACTTCGAACGCTTCCTCAACCCCGGCCGCACGGACCCGCCCGACATCGACGTCGACTTCGCCTGGGACGAACGCGACGGGATCCTCACCGCCGTGCTGGCGCGCCACGCCGGCCACGCCGCCCTGGTGGCGAACCACGTCCTGTTCCAGCCCCGCATGGCGCTGCGGGAGGTGGCCAAGGCCTACGGCCAGCCGGAGGCGGAGATCAACCGGGTCTCCCGGCGCCTGCCCGGCTACTGGCGCAGAGAAGCGACCGATGGGGACCTCCTCGCCGAGCTCAAGCGGCAGCCGGAGCTGAAGGCGGTGGAGTTCGCCCCGCCCTGGCCCGAGATCCTCGCCCTGGCCCAGCGCCTCATCGGAACCCCGCGCCACCTCTCGGTCCACCCGGGCGGGGTCGTCATCACCCCCCGGCCGATCAACGCCTACGTACCGGTCGAGCGCGCCCCGAAGGGGGTGCCGATCATCCAGTGGGAGAAGGAGGGCGCGGAGGCGGCCGGACTGGTCAAGATCGATCTATTGGGCAACCGCAGCCTGGGGGTGATCCGCGACGCCCTCGCCAACCTGCGGGCGAACGGCGCCGGGATCGAGGAGTCCCGCTGGGAGCCCGAGGACGACCTCGCCACTCAGCAGACCGTGGCCCAGGGCCGCACCATGGGCTGCTTCTACATCGAAAGTCCGGCCATGCGCCTCTTGCAGCAGAAGTCGAAAGTGGGCGACTTCGAGCACCTCGTCATCCACAGCAGCATCATCCGGCCGGCCGCGAACGACTACATCCGCGAATACATCCGCCGCCTGCACGGGGGGCCCTGGGACCCGCTCCACCCGCTTCTCGCCGAGGTTCTCGAGGAGACCTACGGCATCATGGTCTACCAGGAGGACGTCGCACGCGCGGCCGTGGCGCTCGCCGGGGTCTCCCACGCCGAGGCCGACGGCCTGCGCAAGGTGCTCTCCAAGAAGGACCGCCGCCGCCAGCTGCAGGACTATGCCCGACGCTTCCGGGAGGGCGCCGGCGCGAAGGGGGTTTCCGGGGAGCAGACCGCGGCGATCTGGGACATGATGCTGAGCTTCGACGGGTACTCCTTCTGCAAGCCCCACAGCGCCTCCTACGCGCGTGTCTCCTTCCAGGCGGCGTTTTTGAAAACCCACCACCCGGCCGAGTTCATGGCGGCGGTGATCAGCAACCAGGGCGGGTTCTACAGCACCTTCGCCTATGTGTCGGAGGCCCGGCGCCTGGGCCTCGCGGTGCTGGCACCCGACGTGCAAGAAAGTGACGTACGCTGGAGAGGAAAGGGGGCCGCCCTGCGGGTCGGGCTCCTCTCCGTGAAGGGCCTTTCGGCCGAGACCCGCGAGCGGATCGTCGCCGGCCGCCGGGAGCGGCGCTATGCCGGCCTTACGGATTTTCTCGAGCGGGTGCGGCCGGACGCAGCCAAGCTCAGGACGCTCGTCCACTGCGGGGCGCTCGACCCCCTCGCCCCGGGGGCAAGCCGCGCCGAGCTCCTCTGGGAGGCGGCGCGCCGGCGTGAACCCCGTTCCCCGGCCGGGGGGACGGCCCGCATCCGTTTGCTCTTCGCGGCGCCGGTCGAAGAGGCGCGCACCCCGCGCCTGCCACCGGACGACCCGCGCGAACGGCTGCGCCGGGAGTTCGCCGCCCTGGGCTTCCTCTGCGACCGGCACCCGATGGCGCTCTTCGCCGGCACCGTGCGCCGGATAGGGGCACTCCGGGCGGTCGACCTCCCGCGCCGCGTCGGGCAACGCGTGCGGTTCGCCGGCTGGCTCATCACCGGCAAGCGGGTCGAAACCAAAAAGGGGGAGCCCATGGAGTTTCTGACCTTCGAGGACGAGACGGGACTCGTGGAAACCACCTTCTTCCCCGAGCCCTACCGCCGCTTCTGCCACCTGCTGGACCGCGAGCGGCCCTATCTGCTTGCGGGTAAAGTCGAGGAAGACTGGGGGGTCGTCACCCTGACCGTGGAGCGGGTGTCGATGTTAACGGCGGATCAGGCTCCGCGGTCGGTTTGAAGATCATAGATTTGTCAATTCGGATTCTCCATTTCACCGGATAACCGGGCATAGATGTCCCCCGACAGGATGCGGGAGCCTAAGGTGTTCAGCATCTGCTCGACCTCCGGGATCCCGACCCACGCCGGGCTTTCCAGGCGCAGCCTCTCCCGGAAGCTCCAGTTGAAGCGATAGTCGCTTAGGGTGGCAAGCCGGCGGAGGCAGGCCCGGGCCCGGGCCTTTTCAAAGCTGATGAACTCGAAGGACAGGGCCGGAAGCGGGCGGGAGAGACCGCTGAGGGCCTCTGCTTCGAAGCCCTCGACATCGATCTTGCAGAAAGAGGGCCGGCCGACCTCTGCGATCAGCCGGTCGAGGGTGGTCACTTCGACCTCGATCGCCTGGTCCCACCGTTCGGGACCTGCGGCCGCCGCGGCCATTGCCACCCGCCAGGCCTCCGGCGCCAGGGTGCTGATCGCTGGGTTCAGGCGGTTCACGTGCAGCCGCGCGACACCCGGCTCTGCCCCGACGGCTTGGACGATCAGCGTGAGCCGCGGGTCGCCCCCCCACCGCTGGCGCAGGTAGGCGGCGCACTGGGGCTGGGGCTCCACCGCGACGACGCGGGCGCCGAGATCGAGGAAGGCCCGGGTGCGGCTTCCGAGGTGCGCGCCGATGTCAAAGCAGAGCTCCCCCGGCCGGACAAGCCGACGATAGAAGCCTCGCAACCGCGCCCGCTGGAGGGGCCGCCACGTGTAAATCAGCTCCGAGCGCAGCAGGCCGAGGCGGGTCTTCCAGTCCATCAGGGGGCTGCCTGTGGGGGGCGGTTTTCGAAGACAAGCAGGCGGTACTCGATCAACCCCTCCGCGTAGCATTTCTGCTTGGCATCCCCACCGACCAGGGACTTGAGGTAGGTGTCGCATTCCATCAGGGGGCCGAAGCATCGCGCCAACAGGGAAACCGCCCGGTCCCGCGGCCGGCCGAGGCGCAGGTGCGGGGTCAGGTCTTCGTCCAGGATCAGGGCGAACCCCTTTTCGGCCGCAAGGTGCTTCAGAGTGCAACCGCCACGCAAGCCCGGCAGAAGCCAGTTCCGGCGGTAGGTGTCCAGCAGCCGCCGTTGCCGATCGGAATGCCCGCCGACCTCAACCGCATCCGCGAGGCAGTCATCGATGATGACCAAGCGGCCGCCGGGCGGCAGCAGGGCCGCCTGAACGGCAAAAAACGTTGCAGGGTCCGGGCCGTGCGCGAAGGCTTCGATCGCAAAGGAGAGCTCGGCTGCGAGGCGACCGCCGGAGAGGTTCAGAAAAGAACCCTCCTCGAAGTGAAACCGTTCCTTCTCGGCGGCGGGCACCAGCCCTTTCGCGCGCGTGACTTGCACCGGGCTCAGGCTGACCCCGATCAGCCGACGGAGCCGGGGAAGCCGCCGGCCGAGGTAAAAGAGGCTGCCTCCCACCCCGCAGCCTAAATCGAGCACCCGGGCAACGGGGATGGGGGTACGCTCTATTTCCTGCGCCACCCGCTCGCTGGAGTGGTGCATGGCCGCGCTCAGGGACCCGACCCCGGGTGGCCAAAGCGCGGCGTGAAGGTGAAGGGTGCCTTCGTCCGCGCCCCACCGCAGAAAGCGCCGGGTGTTGCGATCGTAATACTCCCTGACCTGCAGCAGGACTCCAGAGGGGTCCGCGGTCTGCGTCACGGTACAGTGCCTCCTGTTAGCCCCTCGAAGCATAGGCGGCCGCGGGGTTTTTCACAACCGTTTTGTAGTGGGTTTTTAAAATGTAGCCTTCCCCGCAGCGCATCCGCGACGGCCCGCTCGCGGTCCGTTTTATTTTTAGTATAGTGAAATTTAGACTTGACTATCTTTCATTCATGTGAAATATTGCCGGCATGCGTGACCGGCCCCTGTACCGACATATCTGGCGCGAGCTGACCAAGGAAAAGCGCATGGTGCTGATGGCAGGGGCCCGGCGGACCGGCAAAACGACGCTGGCGGATATGATCGCCGAGGGGTATGCGAACCAGGTCTATCTCAACTGGGAAATCCCGGAGGACCGGGCCCGCCTGATTCGCCACCCCGGATTCTTTGAAGAGGCCGAGCGCACCGACGAATCCGCACCGCTCGTGGTGTTCGACGAGCTCAACCGGCACCGCGGCTGGCGCCGGTACCTGAAGGGGGTCTACGACCGCATCGAGGGCGATTACCAGTTCCTGGCCGTGGGAAGCAGCCGGATGGATCAACCCCAGCGGCGCGGGGACTCACTCGCCGGCCGGTATTACCTGCTGCACCTGTGGCCCTTCACCCAGGCGGAGCTGGGGGGGGCAAACCGCCGGGCGGAGGAGTTCCTCGACAACCCGCTTCAGGTCAGCATGGAGCGGCATTCCGAGCTAAAGGAGCTGTGGCGGTCGCTTTCCGAGCAGAGCGGGTTTCCGGAGCCCTTTCTCTCCGGCCGGAAGACCTCCTACCGGCGCTGGTCGAGCGCCTACGCCGAGCAACTGATCCGTGAGGACATCCGGGACATGACCGGGATCAAGGCGATCGCCGAACTGGAAACCCTCTACCAGCTGCTGCCGGCCCAGGTCGGCCAACTGCTCTCGGTGCCAGCCTTGGCCCAGGGACTCCAGGTGGCCTACAACACGATCCGCAGCTGGCTGCTTGCGCTGCAGCGCTTCTTCATGCTGGTGAGCCTCGCCCCCTGGTCGCGCGGCATCCCCCGGGCGATCCGGGAGGGGCAGAAGATTTACCTGTGGGACGCCCCGCGCGTGACGGAGCCTGCCGCGCGCTTCGAGAACCTGGTGGCGCTCGAACTCAGCCGGGCGGTCGCCGGCTGGAACGAGCTGGGCTACGGACGCTTCAGTTTGAACTTCGTGCGAACCAAGGACCAGCAGGAGGTCGATTTCATCATCACCGACGACGGCAAACCGGTGCTGCTGGTGGATGCCCGGGCGCAGGACCCCCAACCCTCGGCGGCCCTGATCAAGGTTCAGAACGCCCTGAAGGTGCCGGCGGTTCTGCTGGTGCAGGCGGCTGAGGGCTACCGGCGCCTGTCGAATGAAGACCAGGCCATCCTGGTCGCCCCGGCCTGCCAGTATCTGGCCGGTCTGCCGTAGCGACCCGAAAGGAGGGGTCCGGGAAGGGGTGCAACTCGACACATAATGAACTATCTGAATTTACGTAATAAAAAAGCTATTGCAAAAATTTTTTTTGGTGCTATTTTTCTGCGTTCTTTGCATGCGGCCTGAGGCGGATTCTTCGCAAGGCGCCCGGCAGCCTGCGGGCGGCCCGGGAGGAATCTTCGAGCGAACCTGAACACAGGATTTTTTATGATACCGAAAGGGAACACAGGGAGTGGAAAAAGAAGATATCTTGCACGTGGAAGGCCGTTTGGGTGAGCTGGTGATCGGCAACCGGATCCCGCGCGACTACTTCGTCACCAGGGGGACCGGGCAAAGCGATCTCACCGTGCACGCAGGTTCCTACCATCTCGCCCTCAAGGCGGCAGGAGTGGAGATGTGCAACATCATGACATACTCCTCCATCCTGCCGGCCATCGCCACCGAAATCCCCCGTCCCCAGCGCCTCGTTCACGGCTCCGTGATGGAATCCATTTTTTCCGTCTGCACCGTGAACAAGGGTGAGCGCGCGACGGCCGGGGTCATCTACGGGTGGCTCTACGACAAAAAGACGCGCGCCAAATACGGCGGCTTGGTATGCGAGCTCTACGGCGATCACAGCGTGAAGGAGATCGAACGCCGGTTGCACGCCAGCATCGAGGAGCTCTACACCAACGGCTACTCGGAGGAGTTCCGCCTGAAGGATCGGCGCATCATCACCGAGAGCTTCGTGCCCACGAAGAAGTTCGGCACGGCGCTCGCGGCCCTGTGCTTCGTGAACTACCACTACCCGATCCTGCGGGTGAATCTGAACGCCGGATGAGCCTTTTCGGCGCCATTCCGCCCGAGTTTGCAAATGAGGAATTTGCAGCGGCCGTGGTGTTGCCCGTGCCCTACGACGAGACCTCGACCTGGCTGAAGGGGGCCGACCGGGGGCCGGAGGCCGTCATCGCCGCCTCGGCCAACATGGAACTCTACGACATCGAGACGGAGAGCGAGGTCTACCGGCGGGGCATATTCACCGCGGCGCCGGTCGCTGAGAAGCGCTCCCCGGAGGCCATGGGGGCCGCGGTGCACGATCGGGTGGGCGGGTTTCTGAAGCGGGGGAAGTTCGTCCTCACCCTGGGCGGCGAGCACTCGGTCAGTATCGGCGCCATCCAGGCCCACGCGGCCCGCTTTCCACAGATGAGCGTGCTGCAACTCGACGCCCACACGGACCTGCGGGAGGAATACGAGGGCAGCGGGTTCAACCACGCCTGCGTCATGGCCCGTGCGCAGGAGAGATGCCCCGTGGTCCAGGTCGGCATCCGCAGCATGGAGGCCGGCGAGCGCGGCCGGCTTCAGCCGCAAAACGTCTTCTATGCGCACGCGATCCTCCGCCGCCCGGACTGGATTGAGGCGGTCATCGCACGGCTCACCGCCGAGTGCTACGTCACGATCGACCTCGACGTGTTCGACCCGGCCCTCATGCCCTCCACGGGCACTCCCGAACCGGGAGGGCTTTCGTGGTACGACGTCACCGGGCTGTTGCGAGCGGTCTGCCGGCAACGCCGGGTCGTCGGCGCGGATGTCGTTGAGCTCTGCCCCTCCGAATACAACAAGGCGCCCGACTTCCTGGCCGCCAAACTCATCTACAAGCTGCTAAGCTACCGCTTCGAGGGGTGCTGACCCCTGGTGCGGCCGTTTGGCGCCGAACCTCATCCACGATCAAGGAAATTGACCATGGCTAAAAAACGCTTTCTACGCACCCCCGTCCGGCATGTCGATCCCACCGCCTTCAACGCCACCCCCATCATCGACGCCATGCGCGGGATGTCCTTCAGCTCGCGGGACACGGCGGCGGCGGCGGACATCTATGAGCGCATGCTGAAGGACCCCGGCTGCACGATCGTCCTCACCCTGGCCGGCAGCACCAGCGCCGGGGGCTGCATGCAGGCCTATGCCGACCTGGTGAAGTACAACATGGTGGATGTGGTCGTTGCCACCGGCGCCTCCATCGTGGACATGGACTTTTTCGAAGCCCTGGGCTTCAAGCACTACCAGGGGAGCCCCGCGGTGGACGATCGCGAACTGCGCCGCCACTACATCGACCGGATCTACGACACCTACATCGACGAGGAAGAGCTCCAGGCCTGCGATATGACTGTCAAGCAGATCGCCGACGGCCTCCCGCCCCGGCCCTATTCCTCCCGGGAGTTCATCCGCGAGATGGGCCGTTACCTGACGGCGCACGCCGTCAAGCAGGAGTCGCTCGTCGAGCTCGCCTTCCGGCACGAGGTGCCGATCTTCTGCCCGGCTTTCACGGACTCGAGCGCGGGCCTCGGGTTGGTCAAGCATCAGGCGGACCACCCCGAGCGCCACATGAGCATCGACGCGGTGGCCGATTTCCACGAACTGACCCGCATCAAGATGGAGGCGAAGACGAGCGGGCTTTTCATGATCGGCGGCGGGGTGCCCAAGAACTTCATCCAGGACACCGTCATCTGCGCTGAGGTCTTGGGCCGGGAGGTCCCCATGCACCGCTACGCCGTGCAGATCACCGTGGCCGACGTGCGCGACGGCGCCTGCTCGAGCTCGACCCTCAAGGAGGCCGCCTCCTGGGGCAAGGTCGACACGACGTATGAACAGATGGTCTACGCCGAGGCCACCACCGTGGTGCCCCTTATCGTTAGCCACCTCTACCACCAAAAGGCCTGGAAGAAGCGTAAGCGCCGCCGCTGGGCCAGGCTGTTTGCCGCATAAACCTGCAGCCCGACACGCTCACGAACGCCGGCAGCGTCATTTCCAAAAAAAGAAAATCGTGGATGTGGACGGGTACGTGTACGGTGACGAAGCCGGTCAACCCGACGATCGGCGGCGTGGCCGAAGTGCGCCTCCGCCGAAACGCTCTATGGACCGGCTTCAGGGAAAGATCCGCACCAGCATGACGGCCACCTGGAAATAAATGGTGATGCCCAGAGCGTCGATAATGGTGGCCATGACGGGGCCGGCCGTCAGCGCCGGGTCCAGTTTGATACGCTTGAGCAGCAGCGGGATGAGGGCGCCGCCCAGGTTGGCGAGCAGCATGGTCGCGAGCAAGGAAACACCGACGACCGCCGCCAGGATCAGGTGCTGGTCCTGCAGGAAGACCCGGAAGTAGGCCATGAACCCCAGCGCGACGCCGAGCGCTATCCCCATGAGCACCTCCCGGCTGAACACCCGCATAAAATCCCGCGGGCAGACCTCGCCCAATGCCAGAGCGCGCACGACCATGGTGGCGGACTGGGTGGCGGCGTTGCCGCAGGTGCCCACCACCATGGGGATGAAAAAGGCGAGCGCCACCATCCGCTCGAGCTGATCGGCGTTCCACTCCATGACCGTGGTGGACAGGATCGAGGTGAACAATAGAATCGCCAGCCAGCAGAAGCGGCTCCAGAACAGCCTCGGCATCGGGCGTTTGAAGTACTCCTCCTCGAAGGGCACGACGGCCGAGATCCGCTGAAAGTCTTCGGTATTCTCGGCCTCGATGATGTCGATCACATCGTCGACCGTGATCATGCCCAAAAGCCGGTTCTCCTGGTCCACGACCGGCATCGCCAAAAAATCGTATTTCTGGATCTGCGCGGCGGCGGACTCGACGTCGAGGTCGTGAGGGACGCTGATGACGTTCGTCTCCATAACATCGGCGAGCTTGACCTGGGGTTTCGACATGATCAGGTCGCGCAGGGAAACCATACCGAGCAGGTGGCGGCTGTCCGTGATGTAGACGTAGTAGATCGTCTCCTTGTTGGGCGCCTGTAGGCGCAGCCCCTCCAGCGCCTCGCGCACGCTGATCTCGACCGGCAGCGAGCAGTATTCGGTCGTCATCACCGCCCCGGCCGTTCCCTCCGCATAGTCCCACAGCCGCCGGATCTCGTTGCGTTCGGCCTGGGCGATCAGGGGCATGATGGCCTCGCGGATGTCGGTGTCCACCGCCTTGAGCAGATCGACCCGGTCGTCCGGCTCCATGTTCTCGATGAACTTGAGCATGGTCCGGGTGTTGCCGGCCTCGAGGCACGCCTCCTGGGTTTCGATGGAGAGCTGCTCGAAGGCCTCGAGCGCCTTGTGGTTGCCGATCTGGACCAGGGTCTCGATGATATCGAGCGGGCTGAGGCCGCTGTTTTCAAGCTGCTCGGCGATATCGGCCGGGTGGAGCTCCCGCAGGAGGTCCGGCTCGAGGGGTCCGGGGACCCGGCAGCTCGATGGGGTTTCAGGGATGGGGAGCGGTGCGGCGCTCATGGGCTTCTCCTCTGCGTTTTGGGCCGATCGGGTCAGGGCCAAAACGGGCTGGAGCGCGCCCAGGGGTCAGGGGCGGGGGGCTCTCCGGCAGACGTTGCGGTCCTGTGCCGACAGGGCCCGAGACGGCGGAATGGGGCATCCGCCGCGTCGGCGTCGATGGCAGGGACTACTGCCAGGGTCTCCGTCTTGCATTTGAAGGTCCTCGGGTGGTGGTAACGCGATCCGCAACGAGACGCCTGTGATGACGGCCCATGCGTTCGCGAGTCCGGCATTTGTAGTGGATGTCCCGATGAAAAGCAAGGAAAATCGGCAGGGGTCAGCCGCTATCGATCCGGCGCAGCCCGGCGCATTTGAGGTAGCCCGTCTCCGGCATCGAGAGCAGCAGCGGGTGGTCCCCGGCCTGACCGCCCCGATGGATGACCTGGGCCATCCCGCCCTCCAGCGCGACGGCCCGGCCGAGCAATGCCAGAAACGCCTCCGGGGAGAGCAGATGACTGCAGCTGCAGGTGATCAAAAGCCCCCCGGGTGCAAGCCGCCGCCATGCCAACCGGTTGAGCTTTTGATAGGCCTTGAGGGCCTGGGCGAGGTGGCGGCGGGATTTGACGAAGGCCGGGGGGTCGGCCACCACCACGTCGTAGGCCCCCACGTCGGCGGCGAGGAAATCGAAGACGTCCTGCTCGACCACCCGCACCCGGCCGGGCGCCACCTGGTTCGCCGCACAGCCTGCCTGCAGGTGCCGCAGGGCCTCGCGGCTCTGGTCGACAAAGGTCACGTGGGCGGCCCCCTCGCGGAGCGCGCGCAGCCCCCACCCCCCGGAGTAGCAGCAGAGGTCGAGAACGCGGGCGCCCGCCCGCGCGCGCAGGCAGCGGGCCAGAAAACGCCGGTTCTCGCGTTGGTCCAGGAAAAACCCGGTCTTCTGGCCGCCGAGCAGATCGGCGACGTAGCGGACTCCGTCCTCGTCCACGACCGCGGCGGCCAGCCGCTCGGGATCGCCGAAACAGACCCGGCTGAAGCGCTCGACCGCCTCCAGCCGGCGCACCCCCGCATCGCAACGCAGCACGAGTCCCTCGGGCCGCACGCCCAGGTGATCGGCGATCATCCCGGGGATCCGCTCCGAGAGCATCGGCAGCATCAGGTCCATGCCGGCGGTGCTGCTCTGCAGGACGGCGTAGGGCGGGTAGTAGTCGAGCACCAGGCCGGGCAGAAGATCCGCCTCCGAGAAGACGAGCCTCAGCGCCCCCGCCGCCGCCACGGGTATGCGGCGCAGCAAGGCCGCCTGCACGTGCCGGAGCACCGCCGCCTCTACATTCGGTTCATCGCCGCGGGCGAGCACGCGGCCGGCGATCAGGCTGTGCCGGTTGAAATACCCGGAGGCTACCTTCCGCCCGCCGTGCACAAACCGGCACAGATGAACCGCCGGGAGCGCCGGGTCCCGGTGCTCCACCTCGTTCGAATAGACCCAGAGCACGCCGGCCGCCACGCGCTGCGCCGCGCGCCGTGAGATGTGGACCTCGGACAGGGAATCACGCGGGGAGGCATCTGGGGTGGTCATAGATGCGGTTTTTACCTCAGTTGGATTCGACATACAACCGTTTAGGCGCCGGCGGCACTCCCCGTGAAGGATTTGACTAGAGTGGGCCGCCATGATAGCATATTAATTTAATTTCAGATTCTCAGATCGCCCCATCCGCACGCTGCCAGGAGACGCCCATGAAACGGAGCAAACTCTTCCAGTCTTGGGGGACCTTCCGCAAAGGCCTGGACGCCCAGAGCATCCAGCTCTCCTTTGCCAACCACCTGGAGTACTCGCTCTCCAAGGACCAGTACACCGCCACCGACCGCGACCTCTACCTGGCCCTGGCGCTATCCGCCCGCGACCGGCTGATCGAGCGCTGGATCAAGACCCAGCAGAAATACTACAAGCAAGACGTCAAGCGGGTCTATTACCTCTCGGCCGAATACCTGATGGGCCGGGTGCTGACCAGCAACCTGATCAACCTGGGCATGTACGCGCAGACCCGCCGGGCCATGGAGGAGCTCTCGATCGACCTCGACGCCCTGTCAGGCGAGGAGCCGGACATGGGGCTCGGCAACGGCGGCCTCGGGCGCCTGGCCGCCTGTTTCATGGATTCGCTGGCAACCCTCGAGATCCCGGCCATGGGCTACGGGATCCGCTACGAGTTCGGAATTTTCGACCAGGAGATCCGCAACCTGCAGCAGGTCGAGCTCCCCGAAAACTGGCTGCGCTACGGGACGCCGTGGGAAATACCGCACCCGGAGATCATCTTC
Organism: Desulfobacteraceae bacterium; assembly: GCA_041310825.1. Taxonomy (GTDB): domain Bacteria; phylum Desulfobacterota; class Desulfobacteria; order Desulfobacterales; family SpSt-501; genus SpSt-501. The sequence continues at coordinate 12,956 of JBFYWX010000157.1, forward strand.
ACGGTGCACTTCTACTGCCGGGTCAAACAGATTCGCCTGCCGGACGGCACGATCAAAAGCGAATGGGTCGACACGAGCGATGTGGTCGGAATCCCCCACGACATTCCCATCGCGGGCTACGGCAACACCACGGTGAACACCCTCCGGCTCTGGTCGGCCCGCGCCTCCAACGAATTCGATTTGAACTATTTCCAGCACGGGGACTACCTCAAGGCGGTGGAGGAGAAGAACATCTCCGAGAACATCTCCAAGGTCCTCTACCCGAGCGACGATTTCTACGAGGGCCGCGAGCTGCGGCTCAAGCAGCAGTACTTTTTCGTCTCCTGCTCGATCAAGGACATCATCCGCCGCTACCTCGTCAACCACCAGGATTTCGAGGCCTTCCCCGACAAGGTCGCCATCCAGATGAACGACACCCACCCGTCGCTGGCCGTTCCGGAGCTGATGCGGCTTCTGATCGACAGCAACGGGCTGAGCTGGGAGAAGGCCTGGGACCTCACCACCCGCACCTGCGCCTACACCAACCACACCCTGCTCTCCGAGGCCCTGGAAAAATGGCCGGTGCCGCTTTTCGAAAAACTTCTGCCCCGTCATTTGGCCATTGTTTATGAAATTAACCGCCGTTTTTTGCGTGATGTGGCGGTCAGCTATCTCAAAGACGACGAGCGGATGAGACGGATG
>JBFYWX010000191.1:0-5537 GCA_041310825.1 Desulfobacteraceae bacterium
GATCTCAGCGTGATCGGAGGGGGCAACACCTATCCGCTGACGGCGCGGTTCAACAACGTTACGGGGCTGCGGTCCGGCGGGGTCGTCACCATGTACGGGCTTCCGATCGGCAAAGTGGGCGCCATGCGGGTCGACCCGGAGCGGCAGCAGGCCGTCGTCGAGCTCATGATCCATTCGGGAGTGGAGATCTTCGACGACGCCATCGCCTCGATCAAGACCGAGGGGCTGATCGGTGACAAGTTCGTGAGCATCGACCCAGGCGGGTCCGGGGCAGCCTTGAAACCGGGGCAGGCCATCATTGACACCGAATCCCCCGCCGATCTGATGGAATTGATCAGCAAGTATGCCTTCGGCGATGTGAAAAATTGAGGCGGTTGTAAAAAGCCCGATCTCTGTGTTGCAAACACCCCCACCCGCCCTCCCCCATCAAGGGGAGGAGAAGAAAAGGCGCCGGCCGAAAGGGAAACCTTTTAGGACCGGATCTCCCCTCCCCTTGCGGGAGGGGCAAGGGGAGGGGAATTTTAGATGAAGGAAGGTGGCATATGATCAAAGCTAAAACGGTATCGCTGATGACGATTCTCACCATCGCCGCGTCCCTGACGGCCCTGCCGGCGGTTGCGGCAACGCCCAAAGAGTCGGTGGAGGTGCAGGTTCAGAAAGTCATCACCACTTTGGCCGAACCGGAGTTCAAGGACCAGCCGCGGGAAGTCAAGATCGAGAAGGTTCGTTCGATCATCAACGAAATCTTCGACTACACCGAACTGTCCCGCCGGACCCTGGGTCGGGATTGGGGCAAATTCAATCCGGCGCAGCAGCAGGAATTCGTAAACCTCTTCAGCGATCTGCTCGAAAAAAACTATGCCGACCGACTGCTGGCCTATTCCAACGAGACGGTGGTCTTCGACAAGGAAAACATGTTGAAAGAGGGCCAGGCCGAGGTGTTCAGCACGGTCCTCACCGCGGACGGCAAAAAAATCCCCCTGGACTATCGGCTGAGCCTGCGAGACGGCCGGTGGCGCGTCTATGACGTCATCATCGAGGGTATCAGCCTGGTTAGGAACTACCGGGACCAGTTCCGGGACATCCTGGCCAAGAATCCCCCGGAGCAGGTTTTGAAGGTATTGCGGGACAAGGCGCGCGAGGGCTGACCGCCCTCGCCGTGCGACCGCTTTTGATGCCGACTCGGCGCGGTGCGATCCCTCTGCGGGCGACGGGCGACCTCGGGACCGGCTGACCGATCAATGCAGCCGCCTGGTTTTCGTCAGCCACTCCTCGCCCCGGCCCACGTCGAGGCGCTCGATCTCGAAGCCAGCGAGGGAGTCGTCCACTCGGATCAGGAAATAGTAGCTGCGCCCGCGGTCCAGGGCCGCGCTGGCGTCGGAGGTCCGGATCCCGATGCGGTGCAGACCGGGCAAGACCACGAAGCAGATGTGCTCGCCGGACCGAAGATGGGCGATGGTGGCATCGTTCAAGGTCACGCCGACCGACAGTCCCCATCCAAAAAGCTCATTGCTGCGAATCACGCAGACCTGGGCCGCATCCGCGGGTTCGATCGCCGCCGCCGGAAATTCGGGCGTCTTTCCGTGAGCGCAGGCGATCAGCAATGCGGCCGAGCATGCGGCGAGCAGTCTCTTCATAAGCGATCCTTTCATGCCGCGCCCCACGCGTGAGGGCACGGCCGGTGAGTTGCCTTGCCCCTCACGCCGGCGGTGGGGGAGCGCCATGGCCGGTAGCCCGCCGATCGAACTCCGCGATCACCTGGGCGCCGAGCAACAGGATGATCACGGCCACCTCGATGCTCAACAGGGCCACGACCGTGGTGGCCAGCGACCCGTAGATGACATTGACCAGAGAGAGATTGGAGTAGTACCAGACCAGGATGCGCCGGATGCCTTCCCACAGCAGCGCCGCCGTTACGGCCCCGCTCAGGGCATGCCGGGTGGAGATGTGACCGACCGGCATCACCAGGTAGAGCGAGGTCAGCATCAGCACCATGCCCAGCAGGCCGACGAGGTAAAACAAGGGGCGGGTGGTTCCGCGCAGGCTGATGTCGTAGCCGAAAATCAAGATGTCCCGGCTTTCCAACGCATCCAGAACGCCGGAGATCAAGGTCACCAAGAGGAACCCCACGGCCAGCAGCAGAATGTACATGTACGGAATGATGGCGGAGATGAAAAAGGGCCGGCGCAGGGTTTCCTTGCGATGGGAGAAGATGACCGCCATGGTGCTCTCCAGGACCGAGAAGGCCATGGAGCTGAAAAACATCATGATTAAAAACCCCACGACCCCGACCAGATGGCGCCGGGCGAGGAACCCGCGCACCTGGCTGGCCAGGCTTTCGGCATATCCGGGCACGAGGAGTTCCAGGTTGCGCGTGACGGCCTGGATCAGCTGCTCCTGGGGCATGAAGTGGGAAAGACCGACCAGGATGAGCGCCAGCATCGGCACGATGGAGAGCAGGGTGTAGTAGGCGACGGCGCCGGCAAGCAGCAGCCCCTGGTTGCGTTGAAAATCCCCCAGCATCTTCAGGGTGAACCCCCACGCACGTCGGGCGAGCGGGAGGGAGATCTTGCCGTTTGGATCCTCGAGGCGTATCATGTCCACCATCTCGAGCGGGTCTGACAGCGGGCCCCCGCCCGCCGCACCGGGGACCGGCTAGGCCCCCTTGAGTTTGCGCAGCATGGCAAATGCGGTCTCGCCGCCCGGCACCCGGCACCCGCAGGGGCCCTCGTTTAAGTCGGCGCCGCACTGGGCACAAAGGCCCCGGCAAGCCTCGGCGCACAACGGGCGCAACGGCAGCGACAGGATGACCTGCTCCTGGATCCCCTCGTGCAGGTCGATGCTGTCGCCGTGAAAGCCCAGGAGGCCGGCCGCATCGACCCCGGGGCCTACCGGAACGGCCCCGGCCGCGGCGGGGGCATAGGTCAGGGCGAAGGCGGACGGTGCGGGGCTGAGGAACTCCCGGAGGCAGCGGCCGCAGGTCAGCCGCAGCGAGGTATCGAGCTCGCCCTCAACCTCCACCATCTCACCGATGCGGGTCGCTTTCAGGCGGATGTGAATCGGCCCGGCGAACCCGCACTCCCCCGCACGCGCCATCTGGCGCAAGACCGGGAACCGGTCGGCGGGGACGGCGACATCGAGCGCGAGGCTTTTTTCCTTGAGGTGCTCGAGATGGATGCGCAGCATGGGTCGATCTCCTCTTCGGCCCGACCCGAAAGCCCGGCCGACTGACGGATCATTATACCCAAATGGCACGACAACACAATCGGTTGTTATTGTCAGAGAAGACGATGAAACCCGACCCTCATACCGCTGACGGCTGCAGCCGCTGCGGGACCTGCTGCCAGAAGGGGGGCCCCGCCCTCCATCGCGAGGACCGGCATCTGGTGGAAAGCGGCCGCATTCACACCCGTGACCTCTATACCATTCGTCGCGGGGAACCGGTGCACGACCCGATCCGGGGTTGTCTGCTGCCGACCCGGCGCGAGATCATCAAAATCAAGGGCCAGGGCGGCCGCTGGACCTGCCGCTGTTTCGACCCGGCCGCCCGCACCTGCCGCATCTATGAGGAGCGGCCGCTGGAATGCCGTCTGCTGGCGTGCTGGAACACCCGGCCGATCGAGCGTGCCTATGCCCGCGGGCGGCTGGCGCGCCGGGACCTGGTGGGGGGGGTCGCGGGGCTCTGGGATGTGGTGGCGGAGCACGAGCGGCGCTGCGACCATTACCGGCTGCGACGGCTGCTCGCGCCATGGCCGGAGGCCAGCGCCGTGCGGCGGCGAGGCGAGGCGGCCGAGATCGTGCGCTACGATAGCGAGCTGCGGGTCCGGGCCGTCGCCCGCATCGGGATCGAGGAAGAGATGCTGGACTTTTTGTTCGGCCGCCCTCTCTGCCGGACCCTACGCCCCCTGCACGGGGGCCCGAACCCACCGACCGACCCCGCGGGGCTGTAAAGAGTCCCGCTCATGCCGCCGTCGCGCGGCACCGATCCTCCGCAACGGCCGATCCCGCCGGCGCAGCCTCATCGGCTGCGCCGCAGGCGCTGTTCTTCCAGATGAACCGGCCGTACTTCATGTAGCCGAACACGTTATTCAGGCGCGAATCGGCGTGCGGCTCGAGCGGCACCACGTTTCCGGCAATCAGCGGCCGCAGATGCCGCGCGAGTTCGCGGGAGCCGCCCCCCGTGAGGAGGATCATGTCGATGTCCCAGTCGTGGGCCCACAAGCGGTCGATCTCCCCGGCGATAGCGGTCGCCAGCTGCTCGAAGACCTGGTCGCGGATGGCGCTGAAGTTGACCGCCTTACCGCGCATGCGGATGGTGCCGTCCTCCACGGCCTGGTAGAGCCGGTAGAGTTCGACGGCCACGCCGCATTTTTCCTGGAGTTTCTGGGCAATGAGCCCGAAGGCCTTGGACATTCCGCTGTCGATCGTGCGGCTGCCGCGGTCGATGTGGCGCAGACGGTCCATGACGCAGAAATCCGTGGTGCGAAACCCGATGTCCACCACTCCGATCTTCTGTGCCGCCGCCTCGCGCTGCGAGATCCGGCCCTGATCGTCCATGAGCAGGTTCAGAATGCTGCCGAGCGGCTGCGGCAGCATGCGCACTTTGTTGATGTAGATGGCCTTGGTCACGGACTGGCCGTTGGGCGAGTGGTAGATCACCGAGTGGTGGCCGGTGAGAAGATCATGGAACCGCGCCTGGTGCCGCCGGAAATGCCCGATCGGAAGCCCCGAGACGACGTTCACCGGGACATTCACCATGCCGTTCTGGACCAGCAGGCCGGCCGCGGTCAGGGCCAGAATGCGCACATAGTCCGCGATCAACCGCTCCTGGTCCAGAGTGTACTTGGGGGCACTCGACTGCTGTTCGGCCAGCTCGCCGATGAAATAGGACTTCCCGTCGATGGTGACGTGGATGTGGTCCGCCGGCTGAGCCCCGCCGAAATCGGCCCAGTACTGGACATCGGCAGCGTCGCCCGAGAGGGACTTGAAGATGATCGTGTCGCGGCCGTTGGTGGCCTTGGTGAAACCGAACCCGATGTCGATGCCCAGAACCTGCTGCATGGCACTCTCCTTCGCGTGGGGGCTTTGAGAGCGGGTATCGGCTGTTTTGATAAAAAACTTGACGACTTTGTCGATGGCCACCCCGTGGCCAAGGGGTTGATAATAGCGGGCGACAGAGATCCGGATGGAGTCATTCTCGGGGTCGGGGTCGGTATCGGGTTCGGGATCGATAGTTTCGGCCCCGACGCATCACGCGATGGTGTTTAGTGTTTGGTGAATAGTTGATTGGGTTATTGGGTGAATGGATGTTTGGTGTTCAGTTGACCTGTTACTAGTTGCCTGGTTAATTCGTTGTCTGGTTTGTCCTCCAAGTTTTTTAACTGTGAACCGGTCGCCGCAAGCCGTGCACCGTTTCAAATTTTAGGCATTTTAGTCTCTTATGAGTTTTTTTGTATGCAAAACGGTGACAAAAATTTTACGCTTGGACGCGGGTTGCACACAGCGTGGGGATGATGGTCATCTCCCGTACCCGCAGA
>JBFYWX010000200.1:0-3172 GCA_041310825.1 Desulfobacteraceae bacterium
ATTAGGGTGTTCATGATCGACTCCTTTCTGAGATGGATGAAATTGGCCGTTTGTCAGGCAGCGCCTGCGATCGGCTCACGCTTCTTTGGTTGCTCGGACAATGTCAGAACCCGTTCCCAAATGCTGCGAACCGCAGCCGAGAGCCCCTTCGGGGTGAACTCGGTCACCGTCTGCCGTCGGACCATGGCTTCAGTGACGGCGGCATCGTAGGGCAGGGCGCCGAGGAAATCGGTTTTCTCGCCTTCGCACCAGCGCCGCACGGCCTCGGTGTTCTCAGGGTTCAGGTCGGCCTTGTTTACTATCACACCGGCCGGTATTCTGAAATGGCGGCATAGGATGGCCACCCGCTCGAGATCGTGGATGCCCGAGGGGGTGGGCTCGGTCACCAGAATGGCGATGTCGGCCCCGGTGAGGGAGCTGATGACCGGGCAGCCGATGCCCGGGGACCCGTCGGCAACGATCAACGTGCGTCCGGTGCGCTCGGCCACATCCCGCGCCTTCTCGCGCAGGAGCGCCACGAGCCGGCCGGAGTTCTCGGCGCCCGGGAAGAGCTGGGCGTGGACCATGGGGCCGAAGCGCGTGCGGGAGATGAACCAGCGGCCGCAGTGCCGCTCCGGGAAGCGAATGGCCTGGGTCGGGCAAAAATGAACGCAGACCTTGCAGCCTTCGCATTTCAGCGGGTCGACCGCGTAAACTCCACCCTTCTCTGACACGGAGCCATAGCGGCAGAGCTCACGGCAAAGGCCGCAGCCGGTGCAGGCCTCGGGGTCGATGACGGCCTCGTGGCCGGAGAAGAACTCCTGCCGTTCCTCGATCTCGGGTTGGAGGATCAAATGCAGGTCCGGGGCGTCCACGTCCAGATCACAGATGACCGGGTCAATGGCCAGATGCGCAAAGGCGGCCGTCAAGGAGGTCTTTCCGGTCCCCCCCTTGCCGCTGATGACGACGATCTCAGGCATCGGCCGTCACCTCCCGGGCGGTTTCTGTCGCCACCCACGATTCGATTCCCGCCGCCAGCTCCGCGAACACCCGCCGCATGTCCGGCAGGGCGTCGGCCAGGACCCGACCGCGCGAGTAGGCCTCGGCCAGGCGGCGGTCGAAGGGGATTTCGGTCAGAATGGGCAGGCCTTCGCTGCGGCAATAATCGTAAACAGAGCGGTCGCCCAGCCCGGCGCGGTTGATGACGACCGCCATGGGCTTTGCGAGCGGTCTGAAGGCCCGGTGGGCCAGCCGGAAGTCATGGTCGCCGAAGGGGGTCGGCTCGGTTACGAGCAGGATGGCGTCGCTCGGCAGCACGGCGTTGATGGCCGGGCAGCTCGTGCCGGGCGGGGCGTCGATGAGGATGTCTGTGACGTGGCGCTCTGGGAGCCCGGCGAGTTTGGACATTACCGCCCGCATCAAGGGTGGGCTCATGGCCTCGCCGACCCGCAGCCGCCCCATGAAGAAGTCGATGCGGCCGTCCGCCCGGCCCCAGCGGATCTCCCCCAACTCCCGGGAGCCGGCCGTCAAGGCCTTCTCCGGACACACGGCGATACAGCCGCCGCAGCCGTGGCACATCTCCGGGAAGGTCAACAACACGGACCCGAGGACGCTGATCGCCTTGAACTGGCAGATCTCCGCGCAGGCCCGGCAGTGGGTGCACTTGGATTCGTCCGCGACGGGCACTTCGATGGTGGCGGTCTCGCTGCCGGCAATCTCCGGCTGCAAAAACAGGTGCAGGTTCGGCTCCTCCACGTCGAGGTCGACGGCCGTCACCGGCCGCGGCCAGACCCAGGCCAACGAAGAGGCGACGGTGGTCTTGCCGGTGCCGCCCTTGCCGCTGGCGATGGCGAGGATCACGGCCGGCCTCCGGCGCCGCTGCGGTTCGGCGCGGCGGCCATGGCCACTTGGCCGCTTTTGTAACGCTCCAGCGCTTCGCGCACGGTGAGGTTTTCCAGGTTCTGCCCGATCCGGATGCCGACCGCCGATAGCGCTTGAAACGCCTTGGGGCCGACATAACCGGTGAGTACGACCCCGACCTCGTGGCGGGTCATCAGCTCCGCGGTCTGGATCCCGGCGCCCTGGGCCATGGCCTGGGAGGCGCCGTTTTCAACGTAATCGAAGGCCATGGTGTCCGGGTCGATAACGACAAAACCCGCCGCCCGCCCGAACCTGGGGTCCACGGCGCTCTCGAGGGTCGGGCCGTTACTGCTCACCGCGATTTTTTTCATGGAATTCTCGCCTCCTTCGTTTGGTTCGGCAAGCCGCGTGCTCTCCGGCACGCTCGGTGGGTCGGCAACCCGATACTCCCCGCCCTCGATGCGCAGGACCAACCCTTCCACGATCGCGTCCGCCACCGCCTTGCGCGCGGCGGACAGGATCCGTCCAAAGGTCTGGCGCGACACATGCATCCTCTGAGCGCCCTCGTCATGGCGCAGCCCTTCCCGATCTGCGAGCCGCAGCGCCTCATAGCCATCCAGCGAGAGGTAGACCTCCTCCAGCTGCCGGGCGGGGATGCCCTGAGGCTTGAAAAACCGCACACCAGGTGCGGCATCGACCATTCGGCATTTTTTCGGGCGCGGCATGCAGCCTCCTAATAATGAGCTTGTGCTCATTATTAATTCAAGCCTATCAGGATGTCAAGATAAATTATGAGCTTTTTCTCATAAAAGGGCCTTGTGGGCAGGGAGCCATATAATCCGCGAGCAAGTTCTTTTTTGTGGGAGTGGCTCCCGGCCTTCGCAGCCAGGCTGCTTCGGCGGAGTAGGCTCCAGCCACGATGATCGCGGCAACCAGCCTTTGCCGCTGGCTACGGCGGTCAAGAGAGGCCGCTCCCACAGAAAAGGGATACAACTTCATCGGAAAAGCGCGAGGGGTCCGGGTTCAATTTCACTCGAACCCTTGACCCCTCGGCCCTTGAACGCTTTACCCAGCCTCAGCCGTTGCCGCCGGCCTACGCCTGCGGCGGTCCGCTGCGGGTGTCCAGCTCGGCCATCAGGCGTTCGACAGCCTCCAGGCGGGCCTTCAACTGGTCTGCTTCGGCCTTGAGCGCGGATGCCTCGTCGGCGGGGCCGGGCGGGTAATACAGGCCCGGCGCTCCGTAATAACCGGCGCCCCGCCAGCATCGGTCGCCGCGTGCACCTCCGCGAAAACCGCGTTGCAGACCCCGGCCGCCCATCGCCCATCCGGGCCC
>JBFYWX010000202.1:0-6580 GCA_041310825.1 Desulfobacteraceae bacterium
TGGTCAAGGCCCACCGCGAGCTCAAACAGGCCCACCACCACCTCCAATCGCTCGAGACGCTGCGCGAGAAGGCCGTTCACCATCTCTCCCACGAGCTCCGGACCCCGGTGGCCGTTCTCGACGCCATCCTCAAAATTTTGGGAAAAGAGGAGACAACGAGCGGAACCGAAAATTATGCCAGGCTCATCGAACGCGGGCGGCGGTGCCTGCAGCGGCTGAATGCGATCCAGTTCCAGATGGACGATGTGGCGGTCTTGAGTCAGGAGGGTGAAAAAGAGCGCCTGGCGACGCTGGTGGAGGAACTCCGGTGGATCCGTCAGCAGGGGGTTGACAACCGACATGCCGACGGAGAATCTGCTGCGGCTCCTGGTCGAAAAAGCGGCGCCCGCCGACACCAGCAGCGCCGGCAGGACGGAAAAGCTCGACCTGCGGGAGCTGATTCAGGCGGAGCTCGATAAGGCCCAGGAACTCTGCCCTTTCCGGGTGTTGCGGCTGCTGAACAAAGCCGATGCCGGCCTGGCCGTCCACCTGGACCGGAGCGTGGCCGGCAAGGTGGTGGGGGGATTGGTCAGAAATGCGATTGAGAACACTCCCGACGGGGGCCTTATCGTCGTCAAGGCAAGAGCGGCCGGGCCTGAAGCGGTAATCGAGGTGATTGACTTCGGAGTAGGGATAACGCCGGATAATCAGCGGAATCTTTTTAAAGGGTTCTTCCACACTCAGGACACCAAATTATACTCGACCAAGCGGCTTTACGAATTCAACGCGGGCGGCTCGGGCTCGGATCTGATGCGCATGCGGCTCTTTGCCGAGCGGCTGGGCTTTTCGATTTCGTTCAAAAGCCGGCGGTGCTGCTACATCCCGAGCGACGACCATGTCTGCTCCGGAAGCATTGCCAGGTGCCGCTTCGTTCGATCGAGCAAGGAGTGCATGCGCAGCGGGGGCAGCAAGTTCGTCCTGGCTTTTCCCCAGGAGAAATTCCTGCTCGAGCCGGCGGCATAGGGGTTCATCACCCCTCGCGGCGGGGAGCGATTTTAGACGCGGGCCGCAGCAGGGGCTGCGGCCCGGGGTGAATACTCACGCATACGGATAGGTGGAGAAAACGCATTCCGACACGCACTGTCGATAGAGGATCTGACACTGGTCCTTGGAGCGACCGTCTTTCATGCAGTCCGTGATCACCTGCCCGCATTTTTCCGCACAGTTGACTTCGCTGATTGGGTTCTCTTTCATGGTTTGAGCCCTCGGCCGTTTTGGCCCCCCACCCGAACCTGGTAAAGGAGAGCGAACGTTCCCTTCGGCCCGGCTCATTCTTCAGCCAGGCACTCCTCATCCGACTCACAACAACAGCAGCAGCAACACTCATCCGTGTCCGAGCCGAATCCCGGGTTGCCGCCCTGGGTCTCTTCCGTAGCATCCGTGTTTTTCATGGTGCCTCCATGCTGGTTCCGGGGTTGGTTCCGCGGGCGGATCGGTCCTGGGAAACTCCCGCGGGCCCCGGCGCGATATTGATCGCCCCGAGAAAAAGATTTGCCGGGTCGTATGTTGCCTTGATCGATTTCAAGCGCTTCAGGTTCGCCCCGTAGGCGCCTTTCAGCAGGCTTTCCTGCTCTTCGAAAAATCCCGGGAAATTAAGGTAATGGCCCCCACGCGAGAACTTTTTCAGGTCTTCGAAAACCGCGCGGGCCCATTTGATGTTGGCCTCCGCCTCTTCACGCGCGTCCCAGTTGGCCTCGATCCCGATCATGTAGGGAGCATCTCTCGTGTGGAAGGCTGTTTGCGTACTTTTCACCCGGCTCATGGCCCTGCCCAGGGTCCAGACATCGATCGAGGAGAGGGGCGAAGGCCGTGAAGCGGTGTGAGCGGAAAGCACCTTAATGGCTTCCGCATCGAGCCGGTCCAGGTAGATCGATTTCCAGTAGTAAAACTTCCCGTCCGGGTAATCCGCGTCCAGAAACCGCTGCACATCCACGAAAGGCATGGGGCCGCCTAAGTCGGCTATGGGGGTGCCGATGCGGCGCAGCGGCGCCACTACCGCTTCGCCCTTGTCAAAGGGTCCGGTATAGCAGCCGAGCAGGATGACAACCGGTGTCCCGTTCAGGTTTTTCGGGACCTGGGGCACTTCGGGCGCGCTCCAGTAAACCCCAAGCCCCATCAGTTCGTCGGGTGCCTCCTCCATGTAGTCCCGGAATGCCGCCATCACCGCGCCTGCCCGATCGAGCGGGTAGATGGGAGCGGAAAGCCACACGTCGGGGCCAACCGGGTGTACGTTGAACTCAAAAGAGGTCACGACGCCGAAGTTGCCCCCGCCCCCGCGAACGGCCCAGAAAAGATCGGCATTTTCAGTCGGGTCCGCCCGCCGCAATCGGCCGTCGGCCGTGACGATCTCAACCGATGCGAGGTTGTCGATCGAAAGACCGTGTTTGCGGAGCAACCAACCGACCCCGCCGTGGAGCGTGAGCCCGGCCACACCGGTGGCCGAGACAACCCCGACGGGAGCCGCCAACCCGAACGCCTGGGTGGCGCGATCCAGATCTCCCAGCCGGGCCCCGCCTTGCGCCACCGCGATGCGTTTCTCAGAATCTACGCGGACATCCCGCATCGAGGAAACGTCGATCAGAAAGCCGTTTTCAACCAGACAGGAGCCGGCGACGCTGTGGCCGCCGCTGCGCACCGAAATGGTGAGGCCGTGCTCTTTTGCAAAGGTGACGGCGGCCAGAACGTCGGCTGCCTCCAGACACTGGACGATGGCCCCGGGGTTCCGGTCGATTAGTCCGTTCCAGACCTGGCGCGCGGACTCGTACGCCCCGTTGCCGGAGGTGACGATCCGGCCGCGGATCAGCCTCTGCAGAGCGGCCAGCTCATCGGCCGACACGGATATCGAGCTTCCGCCGACGGCATTAAGACGCATACTGTTCATGGTGCACTCTCCCTCCTTTTCTTTTCGCCCCAGGCCGCCGTGGCGTGGCCGCTTTTCGATTCCGGCCGGCCCGGTAATCAGTTCTCGAACATGCATTCCCTGGCCCGCCGGCTGCTGCGGCGTGAAATGAGGCGGGCGCAGCGGTGCCACTTGGATGGAGTGGCGGAGAGCCGGTCGCAGGTCTCGAGCTCGGCTGCCAGCCTCTCGTGCTCATATCCACAGCAGGCCTTCCATTTTGCTCTTATCGTGCTGTCCATAAGGGGCCTCCTTGCTGATTAGACCTCCGCCTCACACCGGCAGGTGAAACTTCACCCCCGCCTCGAAGGAGGAACGTATCCCGCCGGCCTGGCCGTGGCACCATTTGACGTCGCCCACCGCGATCGAACGCGGCCAGGGGCAGTCGGATTGATTTCGGCATTCCACCATGCATTCGGTCCGGTATTCGGCCAGCCGAACCACCACCGCGGCACCGGGCAGAAGCGCCTCCGGGCTTTCAAGGCAAACTCCGGCGTGGCTGAAGTTGCGCATTCGAGCGCTGTGGTTCTCTACTTTGTTGAAATAGGCCCATTGCACCGGAGACCCGCAGGCAAAGCGTTCGTGCCGCCTTCTTTCCGGAGTCTTTTCCATGATATTTTTCAGCCGACACGGCCGGTTCGGATTGTTTCAAGATTGAATTAGTAAATCGCGGCAACCCGCCTGCGCGGTAGGCTGCGACGGTCATGAGCTGCCGCTTTCACGAATAAGAACCGCGCCGCTCCGGTTTAAAGGAACGGATCAGGACTCCTTGAGCTCAACGTTAACCGGAACGGGGTGGGAGACGATGTCGAACACGGGGGAGCGTCTCTGGGCCAGTTCCACTAGCTCTCTAAGCTGCTCTGCGGAGGCATCCGCCTTGATTTTGAAGCTCACCCGGATGTTGTCGTAGCCGTTGCGGACCTCATCGGAAATACCGAGAAATCCTCTCAGATCGAGATCCCCCTCCAGGTGCGACTCCACCTCATGGATGGCGATGCCGCGCGCGGCGGCGTGGTAGACCAAAGACGTGGTCAGGCACCCGGCCAGGGCTGTCAGCACATACTCGACGGGGTTCGCCCCCCGGTCGGTCCCAAGGAGCACCTTCGGCTCATCGGCGTCCAGGATGAACGGTGTTTTGCGCGAGGTGTCCTCCCCGCCGGCTCCGTAAAAATTGCGGATGGACGTCCGGTTGTGGCCGCCGTCGATCCAGGTGTTGTCGGCACGGAAGCTGAATTTGGCAATCGATTTGTTTTTCTTGACGGAATCAACAGTTTTGAACAATTCATCGACACTGACCCCGTTGACCGTGGACGTTTGTGGTGCGTTTGCAGTTTTCATGCGTCTGCCCCTCCTGCGAGCATTGTCCCTAATACATACCAAAAGTCGTGCCAGAGCCACTTGGTATTATAACTAACAGAAATAATTTGATATATAAGATCAAGTCAAATACCGTTGACATCAGATTCTTGAGAATCTCAATTTTTTGGTTGTAAACCTCAAATCATTGATTAATCTTCAGATGCACCTGATATTAACCTGTCTTTAACAGACTCAAGCTATCCCGCCGGGGATAGAGAGCCGGTTCGCGCTGCGGCCGGTTGCAAGCGAGAAAATGATGAACGAGCTCAAAGGGTTCGAAATTTCCATCGCCCGTCTCGAGATGGAGGCGACGGTCGAGGCCGCCCTGGTTTTCGTGGAGCGGAATCTGCAGCAGCCTTACGCATCCCTTGTGCTGGAGGAGCCGGACGGCAACGCGCGCCGGGTGCTGGTGCGATCGGGTGCCGGGACCGTCTCTTTTGAGCTCTTCTCCGCAGCCCCCCCGGCCGGTGTGGTGGCCAAGGCTGAAAAAAAAGGCGAAACGGTCTACTGCCGGGATCTATCCGACGAAAGCCGACAGGGGGACGAGTTCCTGAGACGGGTTCCCCGGCAGATCCGGTCCATTGCCGTCATTCCCCTGGCAACGGCCGAGCGGGTCGTGGGGACCTTCAACGTGGGTTCGGACCGGGTCGATGGGCTTGCGCCCGGGATCCGCACCCTTCTCGAGGCAGCGGCGCCGCGCCTGGCCGCGGCCCTGCAGCATGCGCAGGCGTTGGGGGAGCTGCAACGCGCCTGCGAACGGTTGCAGTCCGAATGCGACCTTCAGAAGTCGGCCCTGCAAAGAACCCGGGATGAGCTCGAGCTGGAAGTCGCCCGGCGCACGGCGGAGATCAGCAAGCTCCAGGAGCGCCTGCACGCCGAGAACATCTACTTGAAGGAGGAGCTTGCCGGCGTGCAGGCCTACGGCAGCATCATCGGCGAGAGCCCCTCGCTCAAGTCGGTCTTATCGCGCATCGCCCTCGTGGCCCCGACCGTCGCGAACGTGTTGATCCTGGGGGAGTCCGGTACCGGCAAGGAGCTGATCGCTCGCGAAATCCATGCCCGCAGCGCCCGCCGTGACCGCCCGTTGATCAAGGTCAACTGCGCCACGATCCCCAAGGAGCTCTACGAGAGCGAATTTTTCGGCCACGTCAAGGGGGCTTTCACCGGGGCCACCAGCGACCGGATGGGCCGCTTCGAGGCGGCCGACGGCGGCACGCTCTTCCTGGATGAGGTGGGTGAAATCCCGCCGGAGCTGCAGGGCAAGCTGCTGCGGGTGCTTCAGGACGGGGAATTCGAACGCGTGGGCGAAGGGCGCACGCGCAAGGTCGACGTCCGGATCATCGCGGCCACGAACAAGAACCTGATGGCCGAGGTCAAGAACGGCCGGTTTCGCGAGGACCTCTATTACCGCTTGAACGTTTTCCCGATCGAGGTCATGCCCCTGCGCGAGCGCCGAGAGGACATCCCCCTTTTGGCCGCTCATTTCACCGAGGTCTTCTCCCGCCGGCTGAACCGGCCGGTCCCCCGCCTCACCGCGGCCAACCTGATGGACCTGAAGGCCCACGCATGGCCCGGCAACGTGCGGGAGCTGCAGAACATCCTCGAGCGCGCCCTGATTTTATCTCCGCACGGCCGCCTGCAGTTGGACCTGCCCATGGCCACCGGGGGGGCTCCGCTCCCGGATCGGGACCGGACCGCGGCCGCGGCCGACCCCGCGGCCCCGATTTTGACCGAGGCCGATATCCTCACCATGCAGAAGCAGAACATGTTGGCGGCCCTGGTGCGATCCGGCTGGAAGATCTACGGAGCGGGCGGTGCGGCCCGAGTGCTGGGGATAAAACCTACGACCCTGATCGAGCGGATGCGCCGGTACGGGGTGAAGAGGCCGCTTTGACAGTGGGGGGGCGTCTTAGCGCTGACGGGTTCTAAAAAAAACTCAAGCCTTATCGGTAAGATACCGATACTAAGCGAAAAAGACCCCCATTCGATAGAACCGAGGCATCAAAATGCCGGCCAGTTCGCTCCAAACAGTCCCATTGCAGGACCGCAGGGCCAGTTACAGGGCCAAAGAGCTGACCAACCCCATGGCGGTCATCACCCTCTCCGGAGGTCCCCTTTACCAGTTGAAGATCAGAGACCTCTCCGAGCAGGGGACCGGAATCGTCGCGAGGCGGGATTCCCTCTTATTGCAGAAGATCGAGATCGGTCAGGAGGTTTTGGTGAGTGTGTTGCTGCCGAGGGGCTACAAGGGGCCCACCGGCCACTACCGTTCGCGCGTGGAGCACG
>JBFYWX010000210.1:0-3054 GCA_041310825.1 Desulfobacteraceae bacterium
CCGCCATCGACAAAAACCCCGAATGCGGCAACTCCCACTACAACCTGGCTGTCGGCTACATGGGAAAACGCATGCTGGATCAGGCTGAAAGGGAGCTCTACGAAGCCATCGAATGCAGCCCCGGGCTGGCCGAGGCCTATGTGCTGCTGGGGGGAATCTGCATGCAGCGCGGGGACCTCGATGGCTGCCTGCGCCACAACCTCCAGGCCGTCAAGGTCCGCCCGGGTTTCTCCGAAGCCTACGGGAACATCGGGTTCGTCGAGCTGCAGCGCGGCAATGTGGACGAGGCCATCAAGAATCTGGAGCGGGCCACGTTTTTCAATTTTCGCTACATCCAGGCCTTTACCAACCTGGGCAACGCCTACCTCATGAAAGGGCGGGTCGACGATGCGATCGAGGCCAACCACAAAGCCTTGAAGCTTGCCCCGGATTTCGCCCCGGCCCACAACAACCTCGCCATCGCCCACCTCGAAAAAAACGAAGTTGCGCTCGCCGTCGACCATTTCGACCAGGCCGTGGCCCTGGGTTACGAGGTGGCCGCGCCGATCCGTCAGGAAATCGAAGAGCGTCGGGCCAGACTGAAGACGTCAGGTTCCTGAAACGAGGGTTTCCGTGGCCGGTGCCCAGGACCGTTGCGCCTATTTTTTAGAGACCGAGCAGCAGCCGATTACCTCCGCCCATCCGGCCTGGAAGCAAAACCTGCCCGGCGGCCGGGGGTGTTTCCACTCCGACGGGCGGCCGGGGGAAGCGATTCCGTTCACGGTGGGGGAGTATTTTCTGACCGCCCGGAAATTTCTCGACCGCGCCGGGCCGACCGCCGCGGCTGAGCGCATCCGGATTCACCTCGCCAAGCACGGGCCCTTGTACCACCCGGCGAAGGTGGCGGCCGAGATGAGGGGCGTGTGGTCCGAATTCGTCCTCAATGTGGCGCTTTCGGATGCCGGCCGGGACCGGATTGGTAAGGAATTTGAAACCCTGCAAAGGTTGCGGCAAGAGGTCTCCCCCGACTGGCTGCCGGCCGTTTTCGAGCTCGGCGAGGTCGAGCGCTGCGGCGGTCCAGCGGTGCCCATGTTTTTGGGGGAGTGGCTGAGCGGGTTTCATGAGTTCCACCTCACCCGGTGCTGCGCGGCGGGTGAGGTGGTCATCGTCGTATGGGACCCCGAAAACGGCCGCCGCTTTTTGAAACGGGCCGAGGCGCTGGCTGTGTACGCGGGTGCGGCCCGGATCCTCACTCGGTATTTTAGTCTCGCCACCGGTGAGTGCATCGGCGCCTGGCACCATGCGGCCGGGGATTTTGTGGTCAGCCTGGCAGGGGCGCAGCCGGCGGTGCGTCTGATCACGGTGCGCGACTTCCGGCCGATGCGCCGGCACCGGCCGGCCGCGGGGTCACCCCTCTCGGAGCTGATGGAATCCCTGCTGCTCTTTTTTCTGAACATGTCGATCCGCATGCGGCTTGACCGGTGGGACGGGGTCGGGGAGGTCGCCTGGTCCGAGACCGTCGCCGTCGAGGGGAGCCTGGAAGGGTTTCTGGCAGAACTCTCCGCCAAGCCGGAGCTTCCCGGGACGCCACTTCCGCTGGACCTCCTCTTCCGGCATTACGCCCTTTCCTTAAGCCAGGGGTACCTGCTCGACATGTGCCGGGGGCTGCTCGCCACTTTCCACCCCCATTCACCCGATCTGCCCGTGGCCTCCGCTCACCTGGCTGAGCACGCCGCCGCGCTGACGGCTGCGCTCAGCAGGCGTTAAACCCACAACATGCAGCTTTTTTCAGTGTGATTCCGCAACATACGGTATGGGTCTAACTGTCCTAATTTACGGGGCTCTGCGGGGTGGAGCAGCCGCTTTTTTATTGACAAGCACCCGGTTTAATTCTATAGGAACACCTTGATCTTTTGCCATGCATTCCCGCTGGGATACGAATAGAAGGCCGAACCATCATCGACAGGTTGAGAGGAGGTGAGTCTTTTTTTTCGCAGTTTGGCGGTGGTTGCGTTTCCAGGTCCCCATCACACTTCAAACGGAGGTAGATAATGGCAAAACACAAAACCCCCCTGCTGGACCAGCTTGAAAGCGGGCCATGGCCGAGCTTCGTGTCCGACATGAAGCAGCTGGCTGAAGAGCGCGCGAAGAACCCCAAGAAAATCGACTTCCAAGTCCCGGTCGATGTCGTCGACGACCTGTTGGGACTGTTGGAGCTCTCCTTCAAAGACGGCGCGACCCACTGGAAGCATGGCGGCATTGTCGGCGTCTTCGGCTACGGCGGCGGCGTCATCGGGCGTTACTGCGATCAGCCCGAGCAGTTCCCGGGGGTCGCCCACTTCCACACCATGCGCGTCAACCAGCCCGGCGGCAAGTTCTACACGACCGAATACCTGCGCAACCTCTGCGACCTGTGGGACCTGCGCGGCAGCGGCTTGACCAATATGCACGGCTCCACCGGCGACATCATTTTCCTCGGCACCCGCACGGATCAGCTCGAGGAGATCTTCTTCGAGCTTACCCACAAGTACAACCAGGATCTCGGCGGCTCGGGCTCCAACCTGCGCACCCCCTCGGACTGCATCGGGGCCGCGCGCTGCGAGTGGGCCTGCTACGACACCCAGGACCTCTGCTACCAGATGACCCTGGACTACCAGGACGAGCTGCACCGCCCGGCCTTCCCGTACAAGTTCAAGTTCAAGTTCGACGGCTGCCCCAACTGCTGTGTCGCCTCCATCGCCCGGTCCGACATGTCCTTCATCGGCACCTGGCGCGACGACATCCGCATCGACCAGGAAGCCGTTCAGGGGTACATCGGCGGCGAGCTGAAGCCCAACGCCGGCTCCCATGCCGGGCGGGACTGGGGCAAGTTCGACATCAACAAGGAAGTCATCCGGCTCTGCCCCACCGAGTGCATGTGGATGGAAGGCAAGAAGCTGATGATCGACAACAAAGAGTGCAACCGCTGCATGCACTGCCTCAACGTCATGCCGCGCGCGCTGCGCATCGGCAACGACCGCGGCCTGTCCATCCTGGTCGGCGCCAAGGCCCCGATCCTCGACGGCGCCCAGATGG